>JAZQVB010000229.1:0-5768 GCA_045631605.1 Anaeroplasma sp. | reverse complement strand
ATCCTACTGATCCGAATTATTCATGTGGTATAGATGTAAGATATAATAAAAATACAGTTAATGATTTAACTGAAAAGACAAGTATTATTTTTAGTAATAATGGTGTTTATATTGATAGAGCATTCTCATCATTATATGAAGAAGCTAGTAAACGACCTACTCATACATGGCCAAATACTAAAAATGAATATCAAGTAACTATTTTAATGGATAGATCAATGCTTGAGGTATACGTTGATGGTGTTGTAAGCTTCACAACTAGAATTTATCCTAAATATGGTGATAGTGATTACTTACATTTCTTTGATAATAATGCTAGCTTAACAATTAAAGAGCTTCAAATTATCAGTATGAAGAGTGCTTATAGTGATACTTTAACTCCACCATATTACGGAAATGTTGGAAATTTAGCTGATTTAGGAGGTAATTAATAATGAAGAAATTTAAGTATTTATTCATTCTTGCGATGGGAATTTTCTCATTAGCAGGCTGTAATAATTCGTCTAATACTCCAACACAAACTAAAACAGAGGCTCCAACTCCAGAGGTTAATACATTAACAACTGAAATTATTAATGGTGGTTTTGAAACTGCAGATTTAAGTGGTTGGACTGTTTTAAGTGGAAATGCATTCACGAATGATAGTGTTTCATCAAGAAAAACATTTAGCTATTCATATGATGAATATCATAATGAAATTGATATGAATCATACTGGTAACTGGTATTTAAGTGGAAAAGGATTTGACCTAAGCTACTCTAACAATCGTACAGGTGTTATTAAATCTTCAAATTTCTACTTAAAGGAAGATGGATATTTATCAATGAAAATAGCTGGTGGAGCATTAAAAACTGGTAAGGGTGAGCATGCTTCAGATAAGCCGAAAGAAATGCTATGCTATGTTGGTGTATATCGTGCTAGTGATGATATGATGATTGCTCAACAAAAAAATGAATACTTTTTAGAACATACAGAATCATATGTAGATTTAAAGAAATATAATGCAAATGTATATAATACAGATAATTTCTATGAATATACATTAGATTTAAGCGAATATGTTGGTGAAGAATTATACATTAAGGTTGTTGACAATGACACTAATGTTTATTATGGATATATTAGTGTTGATGATATAAGAATTGGTGAGGGTGAAACCCCACAATCTGAGGGTGCCTATTATACAAAGGTTAAGGAATACAATACAGAAGCTACTGCTAATAGCCAATATGAAATTGCAAATAAAGGCTTTGAAACAGGCTCATTAGCAGGCTGGACAATCGTTAGTGGTGATGCTTTCTCAAATGATGGTGTTAATGCTGAGGATGTTTGGTGGAATGAAAATATTACTTATAATCGTGAGGGTAATTATCATTATGGTTTCTATAATCCAAGCGGAACAGGCGTAATGCGTTCATCTACATTTAAATTAGGTGGAAGTGGATATATTTCATTTAAATTAGGTGGATGTAAAAATAATTTTAAAACATACATGAGTGTTATTCTAGTTGATGGTGATAACACATATGAGGTTGCTAGATTTTCAAATTATCAATATTGGGATTTTCAATTTCCATATGTTGAAAATGGTATGAGATTATTAAATATGAATCAATATTATGCAGACCTAAGTGAATATTTAGGAAAAACATTATACTTTGAAGTTGTTGATGAAAACGATAGTAATGAAGATTTAGGTTGTGTAGTTCTTGATTCAATTGAAACATATTATGAGACTAAGCCAAATTGGTATACATCAGTTGCTTTCGAATGTAAGCCAGATATTACACCAGATATTGAAATTGAAAGTGAATATCAGGTATTAAACGGTACATTTGAAACAGGTGATTTAACTGGTTGGACAACAAGTTGGACAAACGCAAATGATCAAATTGGTCATGTTTCAAGTAATTCAACATGGTGGGCTGAGGCTTTACCTTATAATAAAAAGGGTAATTTCCTATTCACTGGATGTGCTGATTTAGGATTAAACAAGGAAAGTAATACAGGTTATATTTTATCTAGTGCATTCACAGTTGGTGGTAGCGGATATATCACTTATTTACTAAGTGGTGGTAAAAATCCTAATTTATGCTACATTTCAATTATTGATGATGAAACTAATGTTGAATTAGCTAGATATTATAATGAATTATTCTGTGATGAAGGAATTGCCTCTATTAATAGAGGCTCTAACCTAATGAATATGCTTGAATACAAAGCTGATTTAAGTGAATTTATGGGTAGAACAGTAAGAATTAAAGTAGTAGATAATGCATTTAATGACTGGGGCTTAATTTGTGTTGATAGCTTTATTACTTATTATGAGGATGTAAATGCTATTAGTAAAAAAGCATATTTAGCTACTAACATTTTAAAGAACGTTAACCTAGAGGCTAATCAATATCAAATTGCTAATGGTAATTTTGAAACAGGTGATTTAACTGGTTGGACACTAGAGGGTAATACATTTGCTAATATTAGTGGTGCAAACATTTGGTGGCTAGAATCATTCCTATTTAATAAATCAGGTACATATTTCTTAAATGGCTGGGCTGGTAGCGAAGCTAACATGGGTAGCTTAACAAGCCAATCATTTGAGGTTGCTGGAAGCGGATATATTACATTCAAGCTTGGTGGCGGTAAGAATACTGATTTATGCTACATTGAAATAATTGATGCAGACACTAATGAATCATTAGCTAAATTTGGTAATACACTATTTAAAGATAAGGAAAAGGCTTATTTATTCAATGGTGAAATAAAGAATTTATCAGCTGATGGATACTATATGGCTAATATGGTTGAATATAAGGCGGATTTATCTGAATTTATGGGAAGAAATGTTAAAATTCGTATCGTAGATAATGCTTCAAGCGATTGGGGATTATTATTCTGTGATGATTTTGTAACATATTATGAAAATGAATCAGAAATAAGTGATAGTTTCTTACTTGCAACAAATTTAAAGTAAAGGGTTGTTATTAATGAAAGATAAAAATTATAGACCTTTATTCCATATAAATGGAGGTAAGGGTTGGATTAATGATCCCAACGGATTAATAAAATTTAATGGATTATATCATGTATTTTTCCAATATTATCCATATGCTACAAACTGGGGACCAATGCATTGGGGACATAGAGTTAGTAAGGATTTAATTCATTGGAATGAATTACCAACTGCATTATATCCAAAAACATTTTCGAATGAGGATGGCTGTTTCTCAGGTACAGCCATCGTTCATGACGATGTCCTATATTTAGTCTACACTGGATTTTATGAAAATGGTGGTGGTGACAATATTAGACAGGTTCAATGTATTGCATCTAGTAAAGACGGTATTACATTTGAAAAACACGGTATAATTATTGACGATACAAAGCTGCCTGCTTTTATAAATCCATGTGATTTTAGAGATCCTAAGGTATGGAAAGAAAATGATATTTTTTATATGTTAGTTGCAGCTAGAGAAAAAGAAGGTAAGGGACGTATACTATTATTCGAATCAAAGGATTTATTTAATTGGGCATATGTTGATCATATTTTAGAACATGAATCAAAGGGCTTAATGATTGAATGCCCTGATTATGTGAAAAATTTAAATCTATTATTATATAGTGAGCAATTCCAACCAAATGAAGGATATAAACATTTAAATATACATTCTACAAGATATGCAACAGGTGAATTAGATTTTAATAAAAATAAATTTATTGAAGCTTCATCTGATATAGTTGATTATGGATTTGATTTTTATGCTCCACAGGTATTTGCAAATGAAAATATTTTAATCGCATGGTTAAATATGTGGGATAGAAATAATCCATCAAGTGAATATGGATTTGCTGGTCAATTAACTATACCAAGACACGTAGAGGTTAAGGATGGTAAGCTATTACAATATCCTGTATGGGACTATTCTAATAAGGAAGAAAAGATTATATCTAGCTCTTTAAATGATAATTTCAAATATGGTGCTATAAAATTAGAAATTATGGACCTAAAGGAATTAGAAATTAAATTAAGAGAAAATGATAATCAATATTTCAAGGTTTCATTAAATGAAAATCAAATCATTTTTGATAGAAGTAACATGAAATCTCAAATTATAGGTGCTGAGAAAGATTCTGATAGCTTGAATAATATTAGAAGAATGCCTATTGAAAATTTAACAGATGTTAATATTGAAATAATTATGGATGAATTTTCAATTGAATTCTTCGTTAATGGATTATCTGCATCATTCCAAATATACAATGATTATGATGCAGATAAGCTAAGCTTAAGCATTAATGCTTCAAGCTGTAAATATATTAAAAGTATATATAATTAATTAGAGGAGGAAGATAAATATGCCAACTTTAGAATTAGTTAATATTAATAAAATTTATTCCAATGGTGTTCAAGCAGTTTTTGATTTTAATTTAACTGTTAATGACAAGGAATTTATAGTATTTGTAGGACCATCAGGGTGTGGAAAATCAACTACACTTCGTATGATTGCAGGTCTTGAGGATATTTCATCAGGAGAATTTTATATTGATGGTGAATTAATGAATGATGTTGAGCCTAAGGATAGAAATATTGCAATGGTATTCCAATCTTATGCGTTATATCCACATATGACAGTATTTGATAATATGGCATTCTCTTTAAAACTTCGTCGTTTACCTAAGGATGAAATTAGAGAAAAGGTTGAAGAGGTAGCTGCTATTCTAGGATTAAAGGAATATTTAAATCGTAAACCAAAGGCATTATCTGGTGGTCAACGTCAACGTGTTGCTTTAGGTCGTGCAATTGTTCGTAACGCTAAGGTATTCTTAATGGATGAGCCTTTATCTAATCTAGACGCTAAACTACGCGTTATAATGCGTTCAGAGATTATAAAGCTTCACCATAGATTAAATTCAACTACAATATATGTAACACATGATCAAATTGAAGCTATGACAATGGCATCAAGAATCGTTGTTATGAAGGATGGATATATTCAACAAATCGGAGAGCCAAAAGATATTTATGATAATCCAGCTAATAAATTTGTTGCAGGATTTATTGGTACACCACCAATGAATTTCATTGAGGGTGTAATATCAAATGATAGTATTTTTACTACATACGATGGTGCAAATAGCTTAAGAGTTCCTGAATATCAATTCAGTAAGGCAGTAGAGGCAGATTTAATTGGTAAAAACATTGTTTTAGGTATTAGACCAGAGCATATTATAGATGAAGAGGAAATGTTCTCTAAATATGAAGGCTCTGTATTAGATTTAAAGGTTGATGTTGCTGAATTATTAGGTGCTTCAACAAATATTTACACATCAATTAGTGGATATAATATTTGTGCTGTTGTTAAGCCTCGTATAGATTTGAAAATTGATCAAATTATTAGATTAGCTTTCGATATGAGTAAATGTCATTTATTTGACGCTGAAACTGAAGAATGTATTACTATAAATAAATAATTATTATATAAGAATTGTCATATATTTGTGACAATTCTTTTAATTTTAAGAGAAGTATTGAAATTAAGAAAAGTTGAATTATAAATTAAATAATGCTATAATATAGTATTAAGGAGTGTGATAGTTTGGTTGATGATTTATTAGAGCCTTTAAAGGCATATAATTCTTTATTAAATGAAGAACATAAAAATAATACAATTGAATATTTTAATTCCTTAGTAGTAAAATCGGGTATTGATATAGAGGCTAATAAAGAAACAGTAAAGAAATATTATAAAACAGTAGATGATATTAAA
>JAZQVB010000228.1:0-1715 GCA_045631605.1 Anaeroplasma sp. | reverse complement strand
TCATAATTGTTATATGTTTTATGTTCATCCATTTGAAATATATTCAAATAAGCTTCCTTCATATAAGGAGTTAAATTTTTATGAAAGATTATATATGACAATTAATAGAAAAAGATATCTAGCTATTATTAAAAAGCTTATTAAGCTATTAATAAAAAATAATTATGAATTTATGACAATGAATGACTATAGAAAAAAAGAAAGGAAGATATAAAAGTCTTCCTTTCCTTTTTATAGGGGATTAATCTTCAATGAAATCATTGAGAAATTAAGACGAGGTTGAAAGTCAAGATGTTTATATCTTGGTGTTAAATTGGGAGTTGTTGGATTGATCTTCTTCACACCCTGACTTCCTCATCTATTTGAATAGCCTTCGCCTCTTCTTTATTTTCCGCATCGGTTTCCCTTTGCATATATTAAACAAAATAATTTTAATTTTTATTGTCGAAATTTAAAAAAAATTGTATTTTTTTATTTTTTTTGAAAAAAAATATGCATGATTTTCTTAAAAACCATGCATATTTAATACTTATTTACTTAATTATATTTAAAAATTCATTAAATTCATCCATTGTGGTAGGCTTTTGATAGTTATAAACATTATATAATTTTACTGCAGACTCTGTATCATATAGGTTTATAACATTAACTAATGAATCTAGCATTGTAAATGCTGTAATTTGACATTCACCTGTATTCTCATATTGAGAAATTAAATTTTCAAATTGAGACACTCTTAATGAGGTAATAGTATTATAAATCTCATTAAATTGCTCTAACGATGTAATATCTACACCTGTAGCTTCCTTATATCTATTACTATTAGCTCTAATAGCTTCTATTTCATCAAAATACATATCTTCGATAAGTTCTCTGAATTCATCATCGATTTCCCAATAATTTACCTTGAATAGGCTATTTAATAGGCTATTACTATTATCATTTATTATAGTAACAATATCATTTAATTCTTCAATTGTATCTATATTATTTATTAGAAGATTATATGTATATTTAGATATCTCTTCAATATACATATTCTCAATTTCTTCAGGCTTTACTGATGGCTCTAGCTTGTCAACAATAATAGTTTCTCGACTTAATTCTTCATTACATTTATTACAATATATTACATTGTCATAATAACCATATAAATCTTCAGTCGGTTCAACATTGTTTTCAATCACAGCATCTCCTGGATTATGACCTTTGGCCTCTACATAATTACCTACATATGTATGCGCTGCGTCATTTTTACATGTATATGTTGTGTAACCATCCTTTGTACATGTTGGCTCTATTACTACTGCCTCATAATCATGCTTTAGGGCTGGTATTTCTTCATATGTCGTGTAATCACAATCTGTACACATTTCATATGCATTATGACCTGATGACTCACATGTTGGCGCTAATGCCTCGTGTGATACTGTATTATGACCTGTTGCAGGGATTACCTCTGTATATACATCTCCACATTTACATGCGTATGTTCTTACACCTGCTGCTTCACATGCTGGATTTGTTGTAATTTCTGATTCATAGCTATGTCCTGGCGCTTCTACAATGTTATCTTCATATGTATGCGCTGCGTCATTTTTACATGTATATGTTGTGTAACCATCCTTTGTACATGTTGGCTCTGTTACTACTGCCTCATAATCATGCTTTAGGGCTGGTATTTCTTCATATGTTGTGTAATCACAATCTGTACA
>JAZQVB010000227.1:0-9021 GCA_045631605.1 Anaeroplasma sp. | reverse complement strand
AAGGATGTATCTAGTGTGAAAAAAATTATTTTTTGTTTATATGGTTTATTAATTTTAATATTGGCTTCATGCGCAAATGCATTAGTTACGCAATATAATCCACCTATATATGCACTAGGTACAGTTATTGATGTTACATTTTATAATACTAGTGATTATAAAAGGCATTATGAAGAAATTAAATCAATTTATTTAGCTGTAGATAAATGTGCTAGTGATTTTGAATCTAATCATACCAAAACTAGTGTATATGATTTAAATGAATTAAGAAGCATTGAGGCTGATGATTTGCTTATTGATATCATTGTAGAGGCAATGATTTTAAAGGAAAAATCTAATGGATATTTTAATCCATTTATTGGTAAATTATCTCACATTTGGAAGGAATCGTTAAAAACAGGAATATTGCCTAATGATGAGCTAATTCAAGCAGAATTAGAAAATATGAATAATACATCAATTATTATAGCTGGTAATACTATTACATTAGCTGGTGAAGGTAATTTAGATTTAGGTGCTATTGCGAAGGGATATGCTACACAGCTTGCTAAGGATTATTTAGATAAAAATAATGTTACAGGATATCTAATTAATGCTGGAGCTTCGAATCTGCTTGCAGGTAGTAAGGGCAATAAGAAATTTTCAATTTCATTACCTAATCCTATTGATGGTAAATATTTAGGTGCCTTTAGGGTTTCGAATGTAGCTATTGGTACCTCATCTATTGAGCATCAAAGAGTAGAAATTGATAATAAGTTATATCATCATATAATTAATCCATTTACAGGATATCCTTCAAATAATTATGATAATGTAAATATTGTTTGTGACAACAGTGCTTATGCTGATGTCTATTCAACAGCGGTATTTTCTATGGATTTAGAATATGCTAAGAAATTTATTGAAGAAGAAAATTTAGTAGCTGTTTTATCTAAATACAAGGAAGTAATTTATACTAATGGTGGTGATATATTTGTCAAAGCATAGGAATGATATTATACTAATATTAGTAGCATTTATTACATTTTTTGTAGGAATACTTTTATATCTTAGCTTCTCTGATGGCGATGGTCAAAAGGCAATGGTATATTCTGGTGAGGATTTAATATTAGAAATTGATATGAGTGTAGATGCTGAATATACTGTTACAGGGGTATATACAGATATGATCATTAAGGTTAGTGATGGGCGTGTTAAGGTTTTAGAAAGTGGCTGTTATAATCAGGATTGTGTTCTTTTAGGATACAGAGGCAATAGTGGTGATATTATAGCGTGCCTACCTAATAATATTTTTATTAGAATAGTAGGAGATAAATAATATGAATTCATCTTTAAAACGATTAATAATTATATCTATGCTTACCGCAAGTGCTATGGTATTAAGCATATGTGAATCATATATTCCTATTCCAATTCCTGGAGTAAAGCTAGGATTAGCTAATGTAATTATTTTAATAATGCTATATGAATTTAAAATTAAGGAGGCATTATTAGTAGATATAATGAGAATTTTATTAGTTGGTATATTAAGAGGGACATTACTTACTCCAACATTTATTTTCTCATTATCTGGTGGTATTTTATCATTTGTAGTGATGATGCTGTTCTCAAGAATTAAGGTATTTAGTCCTATTGGAGTAAGTGTTTTAGGCTCTATAGCTCATGCTACTGGACAAGTAATCGCAGCTATAATAATTTTAGGAACGAAGGAAATAGTTATATATTTACCATTTATTGGTATATTATCATTGGTTACTGGTATCCTATCAGGAGTTGTAACACAAATATATTTAAAAAGAAGTGTTACGGGAAAATTCATAGAAATCAATAAAATATGATAAAAAAACGAGAAAATCAACATTTCTCGTTATTTTTTCAGAAAAATGATTTATTAATTAATTTTATTATAGTATAATACAATTTATGAAAGGGTTGATAAGATGAAGGGAATGACTAAGGACGATATTCGTCGTATATGTGAGGAAGAGAATATTAGATATATTCGAATGATGTTTACAGACATGATGGGAATGCTTAAAAACGTAGAGATACCTGTTACTAGACTTGATGATGCATTAAATAATTTAGTAATGTTTGATGGTTCTTCAATTGAAGGATTCGTAAGAATTTACGAAGCAGATATGTTTTTACATCCTGATTTAGATACATTCTTAGTTTTAAGCTGGGAAAATACTCTGTATGGTAAGGTTGCAAGATTTATTTGTGATGTATATAGACCTGGTACTGATGGAGAGCATGTTCCATTTGAGGGTGATCCACGTGGAGTATTAAAAAGAAATCTTTCTTTAATGGTGGAAATGGGATACGCTCAATTTAATTGTGGTGTTGAACCTGAATTTTTCTTATTTAAATTAGATGCAAAGGGACAACCTACATTAGAATTTAATGATCATGGTGGTTACTTTGATTTAGCTCCAGTAGACTGTGCTGAGGATTGTAGACGTGATATCGTATTAGAGCTTCAAAAGATTGGCTTTACAATTGAGGCTGCACACCATGAGGTTGCTACAGGACAACATGAAATTAACTTCAAATTTGATTCTGCAGTAGAAGCATGTGATAATGTTCAAACATTTAAGCTTGTTGTTAAGAATATTGCTAGACGTCATGGCTTACATGCAACATTTATGCCTAAGCCTGTTGAGGGTATTGCGGGTAGTGGTATGCATGTTAACTGTTCATTACTTACACATGATGGCAAGAATGCATTTTATGATCCAATGTCAGCTAATGGATTAAGCAGTGTTGCAAATAAGTGGATTTCTGGTATTTTAGCTCACGCAAAGGGATTTTGCTTAATGACTAATCCAATTGTAAATTCATATAAGAGAATCGTTCCTGGATATGAAGCTCCATGCTATATTTCTTGGAGTGATTCAAATCGTTCTACATTAGTTCGTATCCCTGCAGCAAGAGGTATGAAAACTCGTACTGAGATAAGAAGCGTTGATGTTGCTGCTAACCCTTATTTAGCAATTGCGGCTATTTTACGTGCAGGCTTAGATGGTGTTGCCGGTAATTGTGAAATGGTTGCGCCAATATATGAAAATTTATATGCTATGAATGATGATGAAAGAGCCGCTATTGGTGTTGATTCATTACCTGCTAATTTATATGACGCTGTTTTAGAATTTAAAAAGGATACATTAATTCAAGAAGCAATGGGTGAGCATACTGTTACTAAGATGGTTGAGGCTAAAACTATTGAATGGAATGAATTTAGACGCCATGTATCAGCTTGGGAAATTCAAAAGTATATTAATAGATATTAATTATTAAAGGCAAAAAATTTGCCTTTTTTCTTTTTCTTTAAGTATTAAATTTATTTAATATTAATATACTATTTATGGTGAAAAAATGAAAACAATTAAGATAGATAAGCCTCAAGCTGTAAAGGGGTGTGTACATATTAGTGGTAGTAAAAATTCAGCAATTCCAATTATATGTAGCTCTTTATTGAAAAAGAAGGTAGTGCTTTATAATGTTCCCGATATTTTAGATGTTAGAAGGCTGCTTAATGTATTAAGGTATTTAGGTAGCAGGATAACATTTAAAAGGAATAAGCTAATAATAATTAATGATTCTATTTCCTATAAGCCTTTAATGATTGAGGATTGTAAAATGTTTAGAGGCTCATATTATTTGATTCCAATTATGATAAATTTATTTGGCAAATGCGAAATAGCCTTACCTGGTGGATGTGAAATTGGACAAAGACCAATAGATGCCCATATAGATTTATTTGAAAACTTTGGATGTAGTGTTCAAATTGTAGAGGATTATTTATTTGTAAAGAAAATTAAGGATATGGATAAGCATAATTATAAGCTTATTAAGGAAAGTATTGGAGCCAGCATTAATGGTATATTAATGTCTTTAATCTGTGACTATGCTGTAATAGATAATATGTTAATTGAGCCTGAGGGTGAGGATTTAATAAAGTTTTTAATATGTCTTGGTTATAATATATCAGTATTTGAAAAAAGATATGTCTTTAGAGGTGAAATGCCTAAGGAAGGTGTTTTAAGATATACAATAATACCAGATAGAATAGAGACAATGACCTTTATTATATTGGGATTATTATGTGGTAGATTAAAAATTTATAGAATAAACAAAAATCATATGATTTATCCTCTTAAGCTACTTAAGGACGCTGGATATATTGTTAATATAAAAAGAAATGTGATTTATGTTAAGAAGGGTAGAGGCTTGTCATTTAATGTTGTAACTAAGCCATATCCATTTTTTCCTACGGATATGCAATCGATATTTGGAGTTTTAATGGCTTTTAGTGTAGGGCAATCAGTAATAGAGGAGAATATATTTGAAAATCGTATGCAAATATATAATGATATTAATGCGTGTGGTGGCAACGCAACAGTGATAGGGAATAGGGCTTATGTACAAGGAGTAGAGGATGTGGGCTCTAGTAATTTTAAGGCTAATGATTTAAGACACGCAGCTGCGTTATTAATTTTATGTATAAAAACAGGTGGTTCTGTTGAAAATATAGATATAATAGAGCGTGGCTATGCTGATGTTTATAGGAAATTAAAAAAAGTTGGCATTAAATTTAATTTAATTTAAAAAAGGCTTGTATAAAGCATCTAAGTATGCTAAAATACATTGGAAACTTTCTATGACCTAGTCATGGCGGAAGGAGTGTATGTAGAAATGAAAAAGAATATTCATCCAAATTACAAGACAATTACTGTAACTTGTACTACATGCGGTAGCACATTTGAATCTGGTTCAGTATTAAACGAGATTCGTGTTGATACTTGTTCAAACTGTCATCCATTCTACACTGGTAAGCAAGCATTTACTCAAGCAGATGGACGCGTTGAAAAGTTCAATAAGCGCTACGGCTTAAAGAAGTAATTTTATAAGATATTTGCCTACGAAAGTAGGCTTTTTCTTTTGTTTATTGGCTTAAAAAATAAAATAAAATAATAGTTTATTTTGTAAAATGTTATGGTATAATAACCATATATGTTACGTATGAAGTGGAGAAAAGAATATGAATTATTATGAAGGAAAAAAAGGTTGGGTAGAAACTATTGTTGGCCCAATGTTCGCTGGTAAAACAGAAGAATTAATTAGAAGAGTTAAAAGAATGGAATATGCTAAGAAGAGCTATATTGTATTTAAACCATCTATTGATGTTAGATATTCTAAAAATGAGATTGTAAGCCATAATAAAAAGGCATTAAAGGCTATTAGTATTTCTCATGGTAGTGATATTAAAAGACATTTAAAGAAGGATATTCAAGCAATTGTTATTGATGAGGTTCAATTCTTTGATGATTCATTAGTTAAGTATGTTAAGGAATTAGCTGATATGGGCTATAGAGTTATTTGTGCTGGATTAGATACAGACTTTAGAGCTGAGCCATTTGGTATTGTAGGACCTATTATGGCTATTAGTGAAAAGGTAACAAAGCTTACAGCTATTTGTTCTGTATGTGGTGAAGAAGCTACTAGAACTCAAAGAATTATAGCTGGTAAGCCTGCATACTATAATGATCCAACAATTTTAGTTGGTGAAAAGGAAAGCTATGAGGCTAGATGTAGATGCTGCCATGTAGTGCTTCAAGGCGATGAAAGTCAAGAATGATATTTATTTTATGAAGGAGGCCTTAAAGGAGGCGTCAAAGGCTTATAAGATTGACGAGGTTCCTGTAGGGTGCGTAATAGTTAAGGATGGTAAAATAATAGCTAGAGGACATAACCAACGTATGAAAAAAGGATTAAGCCTAGCCCATGCTGAAATTATTACTATTGAAAAGGCATGTAAAAGGCTTGGAGATTGGAGATTAGAGGATTGTACTATGTATATTACATTAGAGCCATGCATCATGTGTAGTGGAGCTATTATACAATCTAGAATTCCTAAGGTTATTTATGGTGCTTTAGATTATAGATTTGGAACTCATAAAAGCATAATAAATATTTTTGATGTTAAGTTTAATCATTTAGTCGATATTAAGGGTGGAGTATTAGAGGAAGAATGCTCCAGCATTATTAAGCAGTTCTTCAAGGAAATGCGTGAAAAAAGAATAAAATAAGCATTGAATAAATTAATTTAATGTGTTAGAATAATACACGTCCTTAATCAATTATTTACGGTGAACCAGGTCAGGATCGGAAGGTAGCAGCCTTAAGCTAGTAGGTAATGTGATTAAGGCGCTTTTTTTATAAAAATAAAGGAGTTATCATTATGATAGCTCCTTATTTTCTTATATTGATCTTGTATATGCTTCTAGCCAAGCCTTTTCCTCATCAGTTAATGAAGGAGAAATCTTGTCGTATACTACCTTATGATATTCATTTAACCATTCACGTTCATCCTTAGAAAGAAGTGAAGGCTTAATTGCATCTAAATCAATTGGTGCATATGTAATTGTTTCAAAGGCTAAGAAATTACCAAATTCGTTTTGCTCCTTTTCAACACATAAAAGCTCGTTTTCAATTCTAATGCCATATCTTCCCTCAAGATAGATACCAGGCTCATTAGTTGTAATCATACCAGGCTCTAGCTTATGTGAATCATTTCTTTCTGGTACTATTTGCCATCTGAATCCATTAGGTGCTTCATGAACCGATAGAAGATGTCCTACGCCATGTCCCGTTCCACATTTGTAATCAATTCCTAAATCCCAAATAGGTCCTCTAGCTAAAATATCTAGGTTTTGACCTGTGCATCCGCTTAGGAATACAGCCTTTGATAATCTAATCATTGATTTTACTACTGTAGTAAAATGAACCTTCATTTTATCAGATGCCTTACCCATTACTATGGTTCTAGTAATGTCGGTTGTACCATTTAGATAATGTCCTCCGCTATCGATTAATAATAGACCATTTTCACTAATTTTATAATTACTTTCAGGAGTTGCTGAATAATGCATCATTGCTCCATGATCCTTAAATGCGCAAATAGTGTTGAATGATATATCGATAAATCCTCTTTGTTGACATCTTAGCTCTTGGATTTTATTTGAAAGTGAGATTTCATCTAATGAATATCCTTCAGCATATTTAGTCTTTGCATAATACATAAATTTAGTAAATGCGATACCATCCTTAATATGAGCCTTCTTAGTGTTTTTAATTTCAGTTTGGTTTTTGATTGATTTTAGATAAAGGCTAGGATTTGGCTTATCTATAATTGTATTGTTTTTAGCTAATATAGTATAAAGGCTGTAGTTTACAGATTTTGAATTTAAAAGAATGCTATTATCCTTTAATTCCTTAGCATATTCGAATATTCCTAGATATGGCTTTATTATTATATTTTGCTCATCTAAATAATCCTTTACCTCTAGGCTAATTTTATTTTCATCAATAAATAATAATGTCTGATTTTCAGTAATTACTGTAAATGAAAGGAAAACAGGAGTATGCTCTATATCATTAGCTCTTAGATTATATAGCCATGCTTGATCCTCTAAAGATGTTAAAATGTGAGTAGAGCAGCCTTCATTTATCATAGCTAATCTAATTTTATTTACCTTTTCTTGATATGCTTCACCAGTATAATAATCATCTAGCTTATATAATAAAGAGTAAGGCAGAGGCGGTCTATCATTCCAAACTAAATTAATTAAATCGTTATTGTACTCAAATGATATAGCATCGTTTGTAGCTTTTTTAATATCGTTAATTAATGCTGCGTTTATTGTACGTCCATCGAAACCTAAAATTGAATTTTCAATTAAATTTTTATTTAAAAATTCAGCTAATGTAGGCACATTTGGTTGGCCCATTTTCATGATTGTTACTTCCTTTGAATCTACCTGCTTTTCAGCTTGTATAAAATATCTTCCATCAACCCATAGATAAGCATTATCCTCAGTTATTAAAAGAGTACCTGCAGAGCCTGTGAAGCCTGTTAGGAATTCTCTTGTTTTAAAATAAGAAGGAATATATTCACTATTATGGAAATCTGATGTTGCGATTAAATAGGCTGAATAAACATTCTTAATCATAACATTTCTAAAGTCAGTTAATAAACTCATAATTATCACCCGTTAATATTATATAATAAAATTGTATAAAAGTATAATTTTTTTAAATATGGTGTGGATTTTAACGCAAAGTAAGTTATAATATGTATGGAGTATAAAATAGGATAAGGGGGTTAATTATGGATTTAGGTATATGCGGAATTATTGATATAGTAATTGTTATTTTAGCAATTGCAGTAGCTATAATTGGCTATAAAAAAGGCTTTATGAAGAAGTTCTTATCTATATTCGGTGTCCTTGCAATCGTAATATTTAGCCTTTCCTATTGTGGACAATTTTCACAATGGCTTATACATAATGAGTTAATTTATCCAAGTATTGAAGGCTCTATATATTCTAATATTTCTGATTATATTGCGGCTAATGGCTATAATGATTTAACTGTTGGACAGGTTATAGCTAAGGCATTAGAAATACCAGAATTTATAGCTAATATAGTAGCAAGGGGGATACCTGAGGGTACAGCCTCTGAATTATCATCTAGTATCTCAACATATTTAGCTACATCGTTAATGAATGTTATAGCATTCTTGATTTTAATTGTAGGATTATTAATATGTATGGCTATTTTGAAAATAGTAGTTTATATATTAAGAACTAATAAATTTATAAGAACCTTAGACGGAATTTTAGGTCTTATTTTCTATATGAGTGTATATTCAGCTGTTGTTTTAACGTTATTTTATTTCTTATCAATAGTTATTGATATGGAGTGGTTTTCTAAGGCTAAGGAATGGCTTATTGTAGATATGCAGCTTGGAAATGATAATTTTAGAATTTCTAAAGCATTTTATGAAGGAAATGTATTAAAAAGAATTATAGATATTATATTTAATTTATAGAAGTGGATTATTCCACTTTTATTTTTGTGTTGAATATGATATAATCATTTTGAATTTTTATGGAAGGATACTCGTAGAGTATATAAGGTATTTTTATGAAATTAAACCCTAAATTATATCCTGTC
>JAZQVB010000226.1:0-2120 GCA_045631605.1 Anaeroplasma sp. | reverse complement strand
TCATTATCTGAAGGTGAATATAAGCTAACAATTAATTTATATGATAATCTTTGGGGTATTGAATATAATAAACATTATACATTATTCATAGTTAAACCTAATGAATTATATAAGCCTATTGAGCTTAACAACAATACATTTATTGCTGAATTTGATAAGCAGGATGAGCTAAGTATTATTATGAATAATTATAGCTATGTATATCCTTTAGCTGAATTAGATATAGTAACAGATTCAGATGATTTAGAATGCTCTTTCAATAATAGAGAAATAAAAATATTAGCATCTAAATTAGGTAGTTACAATGTTGTTATTTATGCTTACTACGAAGGTGTTGTAAAAACAACACAATTTACTGTGGCTGTTGTATCAAAATATACATTCGGATTAAGCACTAATAAGGTAAATATGTATACTAATTCTGTAACAACAATTTCATTAGGATATATATTAAATTCTAATTTAATTGATTTTTCAGATAAATTCTATGATTATTATGATATAAGCATTTATTCTACAGACGATAACATTGAGCTAACTCAAAATAAAAACATAATTACTATTAAATCTAATAGTAATGAATTAACAGCTACATGTAATATAGGTATAATTGCTTCAAATGATTTAATTTCAGTTTTATCATTTACTGTATATGTTACTCCACCAACAGAGGAAATGCCTACAAGTGTTTCATTTGTTGAAGGTGAAAACATTACATTATTATTAACTGAAGCCACAAAATCTATCACATTAACATTAGATATTAAGGATTCAGAAAAGTATAACTTTACTTGGATATGCTTAGATACAAGAGTAGCTGGAGTTATTAAAACATCTAGTAAAACAGCCACTGTAACAGCTATATCAGCAGGCACAACTGAGCTTATTGCGGTATGTCAAACTGAATATGGTATAACAATATCAGCTAAGGCAACAATTAATGTTTTGTCATCAGTTCCTATAATTGATATAGCATTTGACAAAAACAATGAATCAGCATTTACAATATATGATTCAATTTTTGTAGCATTAAATTCAAATGGCTTTACATTCTCAAATGATATATCTCTTAAATGGTATTTAGATAACAATCCATTAAATATTGCGTTAGATAAGGATGGTAATTCAATTCCTTTAACAAATAAAACAAATTCTTTCTATTTGAAACTTGCTGAAGGTATTCATACATTTACTATTGAACTTGAGGATAAATTATATAATTTATCTTTATCAGCAACAAGAGAAATAAATGTATTAAAGGAAGAAAATACACAACGAGAGCTATCATTTAAAGAAGAGGAAGTTTATTTAATTCGTACAGGTGACGAATATTTAATGAAGGTATTAATTGACGGTGTTGAAAACCTAGATTATACATATACATTCTGGTCTTCAAACAACAAAGTAGCATCTATTTATATGTCAACAAATAATCAAGTCCTTATTAAGCCAAACTCAGTAGGTGAGGCTACTATATATGCAATGACAAATATAGGAAAATATGAAGAAAATATTATTAGTACTGTATCAACTATAAATGTTGTTGAGTTAGAATCTATTTCATTTAAGTCAAATAATGACTATTATAAGCCAGGTGATAATGTATCACTTGAAATATTAATAAATGGTAGAAATGATATTAGAAATATTCAACCTAAAATTACAGTTAAAATTTCGGATACAGAAATTGAATATGAATTAGCTGATAACATAATTAATATCGAAAATATTAGTAAGGGTAATTTAACAGTTAATGTAGTATATAATGATATTAATGGACATGTTGTTTATAAAATAACTAGCTTCTCATTAACAAAGTTTATAAAAGAAATTTTACCATATCTATTAATTACAATGATTATAGTTGTTTCTATTTATTTTGTATTTGTTGCAAACAATAATCCATATAAAAATGCGACGACATCAATAAATAAATTGAAAAAACAACTGGAACTTGCGATAGAACAGCTTAAGGAAAATTCTAATATTGTTAATATGAAGAAGCATTGTAGTAAGCTAATTAAGAAATCTATAAGATTATCTAGAACATTAGAATATTATTCAAATGAAGGTGTAGATGAATTTAAAAATACATTATCAAAAATTGATAATTTAGTTAA
>JAZQVB010000225.1:0-2290 GCA_045631605.1 Anaeroplasma sp. | reverse complement strand
TATAATTCATTTAAAACAAAAATGGTATTATTTTTTATTAAAAATAAGGGCAAAAAAAAGAAACCTCAGCTTATTTTAAGGTTTCTTTAATAAATAATTTAAATTATTTAACGATTTCGCCGTATACAACGCCAGATAATGCACCAGCATTTGCTTCGTCTGTATCAACGTGCATTGCTAAAGCATAGCTTGGAGATACACGTACAACTGTATCCTCTAATGCAATTTTTCTACCTGTTTCGTTTAATACCTTAACAGTAACGATTTCACCATTTGTTACACCAAATGCTTCTGCATCAGCAGGAGTCATGTGGATATGACGCTTTGCGATAATAATACCGTCAGCTAATTCAACCTCACCATAAGGACCTACTAGTTTACAAGGTGCAGAACCTTTAACATCGCCAGATTCTCTAATTGGAGCTGTAACACCTAATGTTCTAGCATCAGTATAAGAAACCTCAACTTGGTTAACATTACGGCATGGACCTAAAATAGAACAAGATAAAGTACCCTTAGGACCTACAACTTGAATCTTTTCACCTGAAGCGAATTGACCAGGTTGGCTTAATTCCTTTCTAACTGTTAATTGATATCCAGGACCATATAATGCTTCTAGAACCTCTTGAGTAACGTGTGCATGTCTAGCACTTGTTTCAATAATAAATTCGTTCATAATTAATTCCTCCTCATATGAAACTTACATAAGTATTATATCACATTTTTTTATTTTGAAATATAAAATTGAAATTAATTTTGTTTTTATGTATAATTTTAATGAAAGATGAGTGATTAAAATGAATTATATAGATGAAATTATTAATTATAATCCAATAAATGCTCAAGAAATTGAGGATAAGAAGCTAATATTAGACTTATATGATAAATATAAAGATGAATTATTATATAGAGAATGCAAGGTAGCACATATGTCTGCCTCAGCATGGATAACTAATAAGGATAAAACAAAGGTGCTAATGAATTATCATAACCTGTATCAAAATTGGGGCTGGCTTGGTGGTCACGCTGATGGAGGAAATGATATGCTAAAGGTTATAATAAAGGAAATTTATGAGGAAAGTGGTCTAAAGGATATAAAGCTACTTTATGATAATATTATTTCCTTAGAAATATTACCTGTTTCCTATCATATTAAAAAAGGATCGTTCGTTTCAAGCCACTTACATCTAAATGTAACATATTTATTTGAAACTGATGATACATTATCACTTACAATTAATCCAAGTGAAAATAGTGGTTTAAAATGGGTTTTAATTGAAGATAGTATTAATGAAACAAAGGAGGAGATTATGAAGCCTATCTATAAGAAATTAAATGATAGAATTCATAATTTGAAATAAGATATGAGTTATATTGCACTAGCAGTTAAGATTGCTGAATTATTAAAAAATGTTGCACGTCATTTAGAGGAATGTGATAAAACAGTTTCTAAAAATGCAGAGGATAGTATTACAAATACTAAGGAATTATATGAAAATTTAATTAATAAAAATGGTGAATTAGTAGATACAATTAATGAAAAAATGAAATCTGACAATTTATCTACTGAGGAAATGAATTCATTATTAGACGCTTTAAGAGAATTACAGGATGCTAATTTAAGGCTTGTTAAGGAATATCAAGAATTCTCTTTAAAGCAAACACAAGCTGCAAACGAGCAAATTGAAAGAAGAATTAATAAAACTATAGATGTATTAGCTGCAGTATTAACTGGTGGTGTATCTATACCAGTTAAATTAGCTATTAATAGTAAGAAAAAGAAGCAATTAGATGTTATTGATGCTGAAGTAATTGATGCAGAGGTTTTAAAAATAGAAGAACCTAAGGAATAAAAAAAAACGGAAATTTGTGGGTTAGCCACAATTCCGTTTTTTTCTTTATTCTGCTGAACTGAAGTAATCATTACAAAAGCTATCCCAGAATTTCTCGTATTCCTCATGAGAAATTACAGGCATTTGCTTGATTGAAAGTATATTTTGTTCCTTTGCAATATATATAAAATCATGAATAAAGCTACTATATTCTTCGATATATACATTAACTAGCTTTTCATAATTATTAAGCATAACATGTAATCTTGTATGACCATCTAAGGCAACATATTCATCATTAATTATAGCGACTGGTATATATATTTCATCGATATTCATATATTTATCAATTGCATTTAATCTATCCTCATCGATGAAGAATTTAGTAGGTTGGATACAATTAATTGGCAATTTGAAGGTGAATACAGGATCGAATTCTTCATAATAATTATTATCTA
>JAZQVB010000224.1:0-3338 GCA_045631605.1 Anaeroplasma sp. | reverse complement strand
TACCATGGCATAGCATAATCTTTTAACAATTTAATTCTATCTTTTAATGTATCAATATACTTAAGTATATTATCCATTGTTAAAGGTGATATATAACGGCCATAGTTTCTTATTCTATAATTGTTTATCATTTCTAAATCCTTTTGCGTAAATGTATGTTGTTCAAACCATTTAACACGATTTTCAAGCTTCTCAATACTTGCTGAAAATATTGGATCAGGAAATTGTTCAACTGGATTTGTATGTGAATCGTCAAAGTCATAATCCGATAATTCAAATATTATTTCTTGTTTTGTTATGTTCTTGATATTCCACTCTTTTTTTATTTCAATAAGTGGTTCCATTCTTGGCTTCAAGCTAAAATTTACACCTGATAATGTATTTAAAAATAATTCCCAGGCCGGAAGAACATCCCAATCAGCAACCCTATCAGTTTTAGATTTAGAACCTTTATAATAAGGATATTTAAGCTGAAGCATTTTAAATAACTGACCTCTTGCGAATTTACCTAAATCTTGAAGCTTCGTTTCTACCATATAGAAAGCTACATCATCAGCTGTTTCATTTCTAAATCGCATTTCATATCTACAATAATAGCTTAATCCTACATCATCTTTATGAAACATTCTTTCCGCTTTTTTATCATAGATACATAATTCTTTATCACTCTTATGTTTACCGTTAGATTTTCCGAAATAGATAGAACAGCCATTTGTATCATACAATGTATAATCACTATCACGAGCTATTGACATATTTAATTTTGGTGGATTTATATTTGTTTTAAAACAGCTTGTGTAATGACCATTTTCAACAATTTTTAATATTTCAGGTAATTTTATAATATCTCCTGATTCATCATCACATGCAATATCTAGTCTTGTACATCTTCCTTTTAAATCATAAAGGAAGAATTTAAATATTTCTATATAATCTACTGTACCGCCTGATATAAATTCTATTTCACGACAGGCTTGTCCTTTAAGCTCAACCATACATGATGTATATCTTTCATCACTTCGCAAGTCTTCACCATTTTCTCCAGCTTTGCGAAATGTTTTTTTCATCGATGTTGTTTTACCACCTAAGCGGATTCTTATATGCTCACCAAGTGATATTTGATGTGAATATCCATCCTGGCCATATTCAAACAGATCTCCATAGGCTGTTGCGTTCATATGAAATATATCAGAGATATAATATTTATAATTTTCAAATGCTGATTCCAAATTATCAATATCTTCTACATCCATAGGAAATGTAAACGATAAATAGTCTATATGAATATATAAACCAGTGTTTTTTACTAACTCCACATAAAATCACCACTATTCTTCTTCACTAAATTGTGAATCATATATTTTTTTAATAAATCTTTGATTTGTTTTATTATATTCTTCCATTGTTGGCTCTAATGAAGACCAGGCTTCAAAAAGTTGAACCGATTGTTTTTGTTTTATTTCTTTTTCTAACTGCATTTTAAAATCAGCATAGAATGAACCAAATTGTTCCGAATTATATATTGGTTCGTTATCATCATAATAATCACAATAATTAATTTTATATACTATTTTTTCAACGTGTTTATTTTCCGTATCATATGATACTTCAGCTGTTATTTTATAATACATAAAATTTGATAAATAATTTACTATTGAATGTGTAAACATACATAAATATTTCATTAATATAAATAGTGTTGACACATTATTTCTTTTAAATTTAAATGTTCCGCTTCTAGCTGAAAATTTACCTGTCTTTTGTCGATAACCTAAATATTCTAATAATACTTTTGAAAGCTTAGAATCTATCCACGCAATTGGTCCATATAATGTTTTAACTAAAACTGGCATTTTTGTTTTTTTATTTGAAAGCCATATTAATTTACCAGCACAAACTTTTATGTTCATTAATCCTTGTCCTAAGCCCTGACATGTCATCCAGGAAGTAGAATCCGAACCTAATAAATGTCTAATATAGGAAAAGAAACCATGTACTCCATCATTATTAACTTCTTTTTGTGATGTATGTGAGTTAAATTCTTTATCAAACTCATCAATAAATAATGTTGTATCATTTTCAAACGGTAAAGATTTAGATTTTTTAAACAATCGCATTGTAGTGAAATCTAATTTTCTAGCATATCCATTTGTATTTGTATTCTTTGAATATGGGTCTTTAAGTGGTGAAGCCGATACAATGGATGAACCTCTATAATACATTTTAAATAATGCTTCTGATATTGGTTCATCTACTATATAAGAAAACCTTAATAAATCTACTAAAAACATAGAATCATATTTTAAAGCTTTTTCTAATTCTTCTTCAGTTATACCCTCATAATACATTTTACAAATGAATCGTGCATAGAATCCATTAAATTCAGGATGATTAATTTCATAATCTAAAATACAATCTACATATTTATCATAATATAATTCAGTTTGAGCTAATACTGCATTAAATGCTGTTGATGTTTTACCAGTACCAGGTGCACCACTTAATATATTTAATGGTTGAGCTTGTCCAACTACTCCATATTTAAATTGGATCCAATTGCTTTGAAGCTTTCTCTTACCTAAATAAATAGCTAATACAACATAGCAAATAAAACATACTACTATTATCTTTGCTGGATGTTCAAACATAAAGAAATCAACTACATTTACTACTACCCATTTAAATACACCAAATATTATTAAATATGTTTCTAAAGTGAAGATACAGTAAATGTAATATAGTACAAATACTATAATTTCAAATGCTAATATAAATCCTAATCCACTACACCATATTATAATCATGTGTACTTTACTTTTATTAACTTGATAAAAGTCATAACAATAATTTATAAATCTTCTAAAATTACTTAAAAGCTTATTTGTAAATTTTGCCATTTTGGTGGTCTTAAAATCTAAGCTACTACCTGACACCCAAATTGTAAAGAAAACATAAATAAACATTATTACTTGAAGTATCCAGCAATATATTATTAATGCGTCTGGTGAAATTAAAACTCTATACAACCAAATAATGAAAACTTTTATTTCTTGAAACATATGTTGAAACCAATACTGTACAGCTTCAACAATTGCATTATATTTGTCATCTAATGATATTACATTATAGAAACAGGTATATTTACCTGATACAACCATAACCCGTATTCTATCATATATATAAAATAAATTATTATATATAAATAAAAGGGATATTATGGCTATAGTTATAAATGTAATTCTTTTAATTAATCTACTTTCCATAAATATCCCCCATAATATTTTTTTGTATTATTTAATCAAAATTCTTGGTTTTTACAAAATTCTCTTGACTTTTGT
>JAZQVB010000223.1:0-15300 GCA_045631605.1 Anaeroplasma sp. | reverse complement strand
ATAGTGTTAATTCAAAAAATGGGATTATATCATTTTTCTCATTATAGTATTTATTACTATATTCCTCTAATATATTAATATAATACATTAGCTCTGCATCTGATATTAATCTATCATTTATTTGAATTCGCTCATTGAACTGTAATATAAAAGGAGAGGTAAACATGCCTGCATGCTTACCTACATTCTTTAATATATTCTTTATATATAGCGCTGTTGAGCCTTTACCATTAGTACCTGCAATAGTAATTATTTTGTATTTAGGGTATAAATCTAAATCATTAATTATATTCTTTATTCTTAAAAGAGATTTATCCTTAATAGGATTTCTTCTTGAATAAAGCCAGTCAAGTGCATCACTAATAGTATTAAACATTAGGCCTCTAAATCCTTTAAAGATTTTAATACTTCAGCGTATTGAGCTCTATATTCCTCTTGTTTTGCCTTTTCAGCATCAATCTTAGCCTTTGGAGCCTTTGCGACAAATGATTCATTTGATAGCATCTTTTCACTTCTTGCAAGCTCACCCTCAAGCTTAGCCTTAGTTGCAAGAAGCTTCTTAATTACCTCTTCTCTATCAACTAAATCACTTGATGGAATATATAGCTTAGCCATTGGTAAAACTACTACTACATAATTCTTAGCTTCAATATCACCATCTAGGAATGTTAATTCCTTAGGGTTAGTAAATTTAACTAAATATTGCTTAGTAGAGATTAGCTTAGACTTAACATTTTCATCCTTAGCGTAAACTAAGATATCAATTGGCTTAGATGGAGCCTTATTAGCCTTAGCACGCTCATTACGTACTGCAGTAATAATTTCTGTTAAATCGTCAATAGCGTCAACAGCGTCAGCATTATTATAAGCTTCATTCACTGTTGGCCAGCTAGCGATACAAATTGATTCGCTATCATGTGGTAATGCTTGATAAATTTCTTCTGTAATAAATGGGATAAATGGATGTAGCATTTTAACAATTGCAGTTAAAACATAAACTAATACATTCTTAGTCATTTGCTTGTTTTCTACATCATCACCATTTAAATCAACCTTAGAAATTTCAACATACCAGCTTGCAAAATCATCCCATACAAATGAATATAATGTCTTTGCTGCTTCACCAAATTCATACTTATCCATGTTGTAATCAACATTTTCAATTACCTTATTAAGCTTAGATAAAATCCAACTTGATGGTAGGTTAAGCTTAGATGGTTCAATATCAGTTACTTGATAATCATCACCTAAATTCATCATTACATATCTTGAAATATTCCAAATCTTATTCAAATAGTTCCAGCTTGATTCAATCTTAGTTTCATCAAATCTTAAATCTAAGCCTGGAGCTGAGTTTGTTGTTAAGAAATATCTTAATGAGTCAGTACCATACTTTTCAATAACATCAAATGGGTCAACACCATTACCTAATGACTTACTCATCTTTCTACCTTGTGAGTCACGAATTAAGCCGTGAATTAGGATATCCTTAAATGGAGCGTGATTTGTAAATTCACACCCTTGGAATAGCATTCTAGCTACCCAGAAGAATATGATATCATATCCTGTAACAAGCACGCTTGTTGGATAATATCTATCTAATAATTCAGTTTTTTCTGGCCAACCTAATGTTGAGAAAGGCCATAATGCACTTGAGAACCAAGTATCAAGAACATCCTCGTCTTGAACCCAACCCTCACCAGGGCATTCAACTTGAACCTTAACCTCATCATTCTTATACCAAGCTGGAATTCTGTGACCCCACCATAATTGACGTGATACACACCAGTCTTGAATATTTTCAAGCCAATGTTCTAATGTTTGATGGAAACGTTGAGGAACGAAGCGATATTCTTCGTTTTCTAATACCTGCTTAGCAAGAATTTCCATTTTAACGAACCATTGCTTAGATAATCTAGGCTCAACTACTACACCAGTTCTTTCACTGTGACCAACAGAGTGGATCATAGCTTCCTTCTTAACGAATAATCCTGATACAGTTAAATCCTCGATTAATGCCTTACGACATTCAAATCTATCCATACCACAATATTTTAATGCCATTTCATTCATTGTACCATCATCATTCATACAAAGTGGCATATTTAAGCCATGACGCTTACCAACCTCAAAGTCGTTAGGGTCATGAGCAGGTGTAACCTTAACACAGCCAGTACCAAATTCCATATCAACATAATCATCAGCAATTACAGGAATTTGAACATCTGTACCTGGAATATATACCATCTTGCCGATGCAATCCTTATATCTTTCATCCTCAGGATGAACCATGATTGCTTGGTCAGCAAACATTGTTTCAGGTCTTGTTGTTGCGATAGTAACATAACCACTACCATCTACATATGGGTAATTGAAATGATAGAATGCACCCTCAACATCCTTATGCTCTACCTCGATATTAGATAATGCTGTCTTAGCTTGGCAATCCCAGTTAATAATTCTTTCGCCTTGGTATAATAATCCTTTATTATATAAAGTAATAAATACATGATTAACAGCCTTATTCAACCCCTCATCTAATGTAAATCTTTCCTTTGTATAATCTAAAGATAATCCTAAAGCTCCCCATTGAGAACGAATGAAATTAGCATATTCATGCTTCCATTCCCAAGCAACCTCTAGAAACTTTTCTCTACCTAAATCGTAACGAGAAATACCTTGATTTTTAAGCTTTTCATCAACCTTAGCTTGTGTAGCGATACCAGCATGATCCATACCAGGTAACCATAATGCATCATACCCTTGCATTCTTTTTCTTCTAATAATAATATCTTGTAAAGTTGTATCCCAGCTATGACCTAAATGTAGCTTACCAGTTACATTTGGTGGAGGAATAACAATTGTAAATGGCTCCTTTTCCTTATCGCCAGCTTCAAAGAAACCACCCTTAAGCCAGAAATCATATTTACCAGCTTCAACTTCTGTAAAATCATACTTTGGTTTTAATTCCTTATTCATATCTTTTCTTCCTTTCATAATCTTCTTTAGTCATGGAATAAAAATCAGCATCGATTAATCTTCCATCATATAATCTTTTATACTTACATAATCTTCCATCATATAAAAAACCACATTTTTCAATAACTCTTTTCGATTGATAATTTCCAACATGGTGTCCGACCTCTATTACCTCACAATCAGTTTTATTGAATATATATTCAATAACTAATTTAATGGCCTCAGTCATATATCCATTATTCCAATACTTATCACTTAGTGAAAATCCTAATTGCTTAACCTTATTATATTTTCTAATTCCATAATTATAAATAGATACACTACCAATCATTTTATTAGAATCCTTTAAAGCAACAGCAAATACCTCCTTTGACAGCATATAGCCAGAAATAACTCTTCTTGCTAGCTCCATGCTTTCAATAGGCTTCCAACCAGCCATTGGCCCTACATTTTCACTTTGTGCATATTCGAAAAAGTCATCAGAGTCTTTAAGTGATAGATCCCTTATAATTATTCTTTCGCCTATAATTCTCATAAAAAAAAGCCCCCAGAATAACAATATTCTAAGGACGTTATAAACGCGGTACCACCTTAGTTCTATAGTAAAAAAAACTATAGCCCTTCATTAATCCTTAACGCGGATAGACGGATTATCCTACTATTAGTTCAGAAAATCAGCTCCATAGCTACCTTCTATAGTTATACTAGATATTTTCACCAAACATATCCTCTCTAAAAGTATAGTGCTATATACTCCTCTATTTCAACGCTACACAAGTATTTTAGTATTATTTTATACCATTGTCAAATCTTTTTTACTTTTAATACAAAATAATATTATTTACTATGTAAATAAGAAGAAAAACACTACCTTTGTAGTGTCTTTTCATATTATTCACCTAATTCAGTAAATACATCATTTATTGAATTATTAGAATCCCCCTTGTTAGAAAACATCTTATTGTTATCATCAAAATAAATGATTCTATCTGCAATTAGATTTACAAATTGAGCTTGGACATTATTTTCTAAGGTTTCCATTTTCACTCTAATATGTCCCTTAATACCTATTTTACTACCCTTCTTTAAGGTATCTGCAGCAATTTCAGCCATTATCTCCCATAATGAAATTCTAATTGTATCATAGTTATATGTACCCTCTGCAGTTCTAAATTCTCTTCTTACGCTTAATAAAAGATTAACAACCTTTTTACCCTCTCCTACCTCGCGTAATTCAACATCAGATACAACAGTACCGACTAACATGAAATAATTGTACATGACCTTTCCTCCTTCACAGATAATATATCACCAATAATTAATTTAACTAAATTTCCAATACGGAAATATTGTTTTGAATAATTACTTTTAAAGTAAAATAATAAAGAATAAATATATATTTTATGCTTTTTTTATAAAATAACCTATGTTTTTTGGAAAAATACATTAATACTATTAGAAATTATACGTTTTTTGAAGAAAAAAAGGCTATTAGTATTCAAACTAATAACCTAAGTTATATTATTTTGCTAATTCTAAGGCAATCTTCATCATGTTATGGAAAGAATTTTGTCTTTCCTCTGCTGAAGTTACCTCATGTGTAATAAATGAATCACTTATAGTAAGTAAGCAAGCTGCCTTCTTACCTAAAGCCTTAGCATTTGCGAATAATGCGAAGCTTTCCATTTCTACACATAAGCAGCCATATTTATCATGAAGCTCCTTCCAATGATTTGGATTGTTACCATAGAATACATCTGAAGAATGAATTCTACCTTCATGTAAATTGATTTCTAATTTAGAAGCTGCCTTTCTAAGCTTATTATTTAAAGCCTTGTTAGCCTTTTGTGTTTTACCCTTATAGCCAAATGCTACCTTAGCGTAATTACTTTCAGAGAATGCCTCTGTAACTAAAATAGTATCATACACCTTTAAATCAGCATCATAAGAACCAGCTGAACCAATTCTTACAATATTTTCAACACCATAAAAGTTATATAATTCGTATGAATAAATACCAATAGATGGCATACCCATACCTGAGCCCATTACACTAATTTTTTTACCGTTATAATAACCAGTATATCCTAATACATTACGAGTTGAAGTAAAGCATTCAACGTCTGTTAAATATGTATCAGCAATAAATTTCGCTCTTAAAGGGTCGCCAGGCATTAAAACTGTCTTTGCGATTTTGCTTGGATCAGTACAAGCAATATGAGGTGTAGGAATACTCATTAGTAATTACCTCCGAAGTCGCCTTCATATCCTTCCATAATCTTAACACCAGCACTACAACCAATTCTGTTAGCTCCTGCTTCAATCATAGCTTCAAAATCTTCCTTGCATCTAACACCGCCAGATGCCTTTACTTGTGCATTACCCTCTACTGCTGCAACCATAAATTTAACGTCCTCAACTGTAGCTCCACCAGTACCAAATCCTGTAGAAGTCTTAACGAAGTCAGCACCAGCCTTAACAGCCATCTTACATGCCATTTCCTTTTCTTCATCAGTTAAATAGCAAGTTTCGATAATTACCTTTACTAAAACACCATTAGCAGCTGAAACAACAGCTTTAATGTCGTTATAAACATAATCCCAATCATGTTCCTTAGCGGCACCAACATTAATTACCATATCAACCTCATCAGCACCGTCAGCGATAGCTTGAGTAGTTTCGAATGCCTTTACAGATGTTGCATTAGCTCCTAAAGGGAAGCCAATAACTGTACAAACCATTACTGTAGAGCCTAATAATAGCTCATGAGCATACTCAACAAATCCTGGATTTACACATACAGATGCGAAATCGTACTTATTTGCTTCAGCACATAGGTTATAAATTTCTTGCTTAGTTGCTGTTGCCTTAAGTAATGTGTGGTCGATATATTTTGATTTTTCCATTTCCTTTTTCCTCCTATATATCTAGTATTTTATCTATCGATAATTGTTCAAGTGTAAATTGAAGTGGCTTGAATTTTTCCTTTGTTAAAATTTTCGAGAATTTTTTAACAGCTTTCCCTTCAAGAATTAAAATCTTACCAAATCCATCTATTGGCTTAAACAATTTACTAGCCTTTTGCATTATTTCAGGTACTGAATAGTATTTTCTATATTTACCATTATCAAAATATAGAATATCTACTCCAGGTGGAAGAATGAAATCATTGTTTCCATCCCACTTTACTCCTACAAACGCTGATCTAGATTTTTCAACGCATAAGAACATATAGTTAGATACCTGAGTTTTAGTTTTACTAAAATGAAGCTCTATTCTTTTTCTTTTTAATAAATATCCATATACAAATCCTAATGTTTGTGGATCTAAATAATTATATTTAGAAATTATTTCAGGATGATTATCTGCATGAGATTTTTTCCAAGACTTGAATATTTTCATTAATTCTGGTCTCTTAAATGGTTTAGGATTTCCGTAATATTGATTATAAACATAGAATCTAAACCTTTTGCAAATCTCCTCAACTATATCAATTATCAAATCTGCCGCATAATCAGAAACTAAAACATCAAATTCAATATAGAAGTTAACATCATAGAATCCTGGGTCAATTTCATGAATATTAGGCACTACAGCTCTATCTGAAATAACAAATTTAGCTTCAAAATTTAAAACATGGTGATGATATGTATAAACTGTATTACCATAAGGATCCTTTTTATCAGGCGGAGTTATATAAATGTGATTAGATAATAATGTGATAAGCTCTGTCTTATCATATAATCTATCTCCTTGCTTAAGGAAATAATATTTAAATTTCATATCTCATCACCACCCTTTAAATTATTTTATCATTTTTTAAATATATTGTCAAAATTTGTGTTTTACTTCTTTAAGATTGAACTACATCTTGGACATAGCTCATCCTCATTAATTGAAGGTACAATCATCCAGCAGCGTGCACATACCTCACCCTCAGCAGGTGCTACCTCACACTTAAATTCATTTCCTTCAACAAATTCTAATTGAGAAACAATTAATAATTGTGCTGCATCAGCCTTAATTGGAGCAAATACCTTTGATGACTTTTCATCTAAACTAATTGTAAGCTTAGCATTGAAGCTCTTACCAATTACCTTTTGGCTTCTAGCTTCCTCTAATGCCTTTAATACAACATCTCTATAGCTCATAAATTCATCCATTTGAGTCTCTAAAGCTGTATCTAAATTTGTATCAGCAACTGGCATATCAGTTAAATATACATCCTCTGCTTCCTTAACAGTTAATGTATCATATGCCTCAGACATTGTATGAGGTAAAATTGGTGTTAAAAGCTTAATTAATGAAGTTAATACTTGATAGAATACTGTTTGAACAGATAATCTCTTATTTGATTTTGGATCTTCAATATATAAGATATCCTTAGTAAAGTCTAAATAGAATGCTGATAATGTATTAGTAATATATGCATTAACATTTCTATAAACCTCACCAAAATCAAAGTTATCATAATTACTCTTAATTTCAGCAATAAACTTTTGAAGCTTAATATACATATACTTATCTACTAATTCAAGCTTTTCATATGGTAATGAATCAGCTGGATTGAAATCAGATGTATTGCTTAATAAGAATCTTAATGTATTTCTAATCTTACGATATGATTCAGAAACCTGCTTTAGAATATCCTTAGATAATGGCATATCTGCACGATATTCAATAGATGCTACCCATAAACGTAGAATATCAGCACCTGATTCATTACATACCTTAATTGGGTCAACAGTATTTCCTAATGACTTACTCATCTTTCTTCCTTGACCATCTAATGTAAATCCGTGAGATACTACAGTCTTATATGGAGCAACACCTGTAGTTGCAACACCTGTAATAATTGAAGAGTTAAACCAACCACGATATTGATCAGAGCCCTCTAAATATAAATCTGCAGGATACTTTAATCCTCTTCTTTGTAGAAGCATATAGCTTGAACCAGAATCGAACCAAACGTCCATAATATCATTTTCTTTTGTAAATAAGCCATTTGGTGAGCCTGGATGAGTAAATCCTTCAGGTAATAAATCCTTAGCCTCACGCTCGAACCATACAGTTGAGCCGAATTCACCAAATAATTCTGCAACATGCTTTAATACTGCTTGGTCGATAATTTCATCACCATTTTCAGCATAGAATACTGGAATTGGTACACCCCAAGCTCTTTGACGAGAAATACACCAATCATGTCTATCCTTAATCATGTTAGAAATACGTATATCCCCCCATTTAGGATTCCATTCAACATTATTAATAGCATTTAAAATATCTTCCTTGATTGGATCAATAGATGCAAACCATTGTGGTGTAGCACGGAAGATAACAGGCTTCTTAGTTCTCCAGTCATGTGGATAGCTATGTGAAATAGGTTCAAATAATAATAATGCTCCTAATTGCTTTAAATCCTCAATGATTACATCCTCAGATGCCTCATAGAATAAGCCAGCATACTTACCAGCCTTTTCTGTTTGGTAACCCTTTGAATCTACAGCAACCATAATTTCTAAGCCATATTCCTTACCAGCATTGTAGTCCTCTTCACCATAGCCAGGTGCGATATGAACAAAACCAGTACCATCTGTAGTTGTAACATAATCAGCATTAATAACAGGCGAAATTCTGTTATATAAAACATGATTATATTGCAATTCTAATAAATCCTTACCTTGAACATGAGCAATTACATTAACACCCTCAAGTTCTAATTTCTTAGTAAGCATTTCAAGTAAATCGCTAGCACAGATTAATCTTCCCTTATTTGAATCAAATACAGAATAATCAACTAGTGGTCCTGCAGCAATTGCTAGGTTACATGGTAAAGTCCAAGGTGTAGTAGTCCATACCATGATTGAAGCATTTTCAAAATGATTTTCACCATTTACAATTGGGAACTTAAAGAAAATTGCCTTAGATGTAATATCCTTATATTCAATTTCAGCCTCAGCTAACGCAGATTCACTTGATGGTGACCAATATACAGGCTTTAATCCCTTATAGATTAATCCTCTTTCAGCCATTTTAGCAAATACTAAAATTTGATCACGCTCAAAATCATGTTGAAGTGTAATATATGGATTATCATAATCAGCTAATACACCTAAGCGTTCAAAGCCTACCCTTTGACGAGCAACCTGCTTATAAGCATATTCCTCACATAAATTTCTAAATTCTGCTAATGGCTTTTCCTTTCTTGAAATACCTTGTTTTTGTAAAGCATTCTCAATTGGTAAGCCATGAGTATCCCAACCAGGAATAAATACTGACTTATAGCCGTTCATATTCTTATAACGAACAACAAAGTCCTTTAAAATTTTATTTAATGCATGACCTAAATGGATATCACCATTTGCATATGGTGGACCATCATGTAATGTATATTCTTCTTTTCCTTCATTCTTTTCAATAACCTTATTATAAAGGTCCATTTCCTTCCACTTCTTTTGAATTAAAGGCTCCTTATTATTTAAATTACCTCTCATTTCAAAAGATGTCTTACCCATGTATAGGGTATCCTTATAATCCTTCATTATCCCATCTCCTTTAAAATAAAAAAAGTCCTTAGATTTCTCTAAGGACGAATTATCGCGTTACCACCTTAGTTCCATAGCAAAGCTATAGCACTTCATTACTTTAACGTAGCTACCCGTGTATGACTTATCCTCATACCAGCTCACCTATTGATACAAATAATTCTTACCTGCTATCTCGCACCAAACGATAGCTCTCTTGAAAGTAACCTGAATTATTACGGTAGGTTCAACGCCTTTACATATACATTGCAATTATACTATTTATTTTACCTAAAGTAAACACTTAAATAAATATTATATATAAAATATATAAAATTCTATTCTAGCTCGAAAGCACCAGTATATAATTGATAATAAGTACCCTTCTTTTCGATTAATTCGTTATGGCTACCTCTTTCAATTATTCTGCCTTGCTCTAATACCATAATACAATCAGAATTTCTTACTGTAGATAATCTATGGGCAATAACAAAAACTGTTCTACCTTGCATTAGCTGATCCATACCCTTTTGAACTAAAGCCTCTGTTCTAGTATCAATTGATGAGGTTGCCTCATCTAAAATCATAACAGGAGCATCAGCACACGCAGCACGTGCGATAGATAATAATTGTCTTTGTCCTTGACTTAAATTACTACCATCATGAGTAAGCATAGTATTAAAGCCATCTGGTAATCTAGTAATAAAATCATAAGCATTAGCTATCTTAGCTGCCTCATAAACCTCTTCATCAGTTGCATCTAATCTACCATATCTAATATTTTCCATTACTGTACCAGTAAATAAATTAGTATCCTGTAAAACAATACCTAAAGAACGACGTAAATCATCCTTTTTAATCTTGTTAATATTAATACCATCATATCTAACCTTACCATCAGCAATATCATAGAATCTATTAATAAGATTTGTAATAGTCGTCTTACCAGCACCTGTAGCACCTACAAGGGCAATTTTTTGGCCAGGTCTTGCATAAATACAAACATCCTTTAATACAAGCTTATCCTCAAAATATCCAAAATCAACCATATCAAGAACAATATCCCCCTGTAATGGAGTATATGTAATAGTTCCATCAGCCTTATGCGGATGCTTCCAAGCCCAATGATGGGTTCTTTCCTTTGTTTCAGTAATATTACCATCCTCATCAATATTACATCTTACAAGAGTAACATAGCCATTATCATCCTCAGGCGTTTCCTCAATTAAGCTGAAGCAGCGCTCAGCACCAGCCATAGCCATCGCAATCATAGACATTTGCTGAGAAACCATAGCTATATTTTGGCTAAAGCTCTTAGACATACCTAAATATGAAGAAACTATACCTACTGTAACAGCGGTTTCAGCACCAAATAATAAGCCAATACTTAAATTAAATGCCTCTGTTTTGTATAGAATAAATCCTATACCAGCAATAATAATATAAATAATATTACCAACATTATTTAATACAGGCATTAATATATTTCCATAATATTGAGCCTTTGATGCATCCTCAAATAATTGATTGTTAATCTCATCAAATTTAACCTTAGATTCCTCCTCATGGTTAAATACCTTAACAACCTTTTGACCATTCATCATTTCCTCAATATAGCCCTCAGTTTTACCAGTTGAAGCCTGCATCTTCATAAAGTATTTTGCAGAATTTCCACCAACCTTCTTGATGATATTTAATATTACAAATACACCAGTGAATGAAATTAACGCTAACCAAATACTAAAGTATAGCATTATACAAATTACTACAGTAACAGAAATTGCAGTAGAAATAACTTGAATTAATGTTTGAGAAATAAATTGCCTTATCGCATCAACATCATTAGTATATCTACTCATGATGTCTCCATGCTGATTTCTATCGAAATATTTAATAGGAAGCTTTTCCATCCTATTAAACATATCTTTTCTTAAATGATTTAAAAAGCCTTGTGATACTCTAGCCATTATTTGAGTATAGGTTAATATTAATAATACACCCAATCCATAAACACAGCACATAATAGCTAATATCTTCATTAAAACAGGCTTTACCTCAGCAAATGTAGCTGTTTTTTCAATTACAACTGGATTTAAAACTAAATCGATAATTGATTTTATGAAAATAGACGCTGTAGATGAAATGCCAGCAAATAAAATAACGCAGCAAATTACAATAGTCATTTGTACCTTATAATATTTAAATAAATATTTTAAAAGCTTAGGAAGCACCTTTAATGAATCCTTTTTTAATCCAGGTCCCATACCTCTTCTCATTGGTCCAGCCATTATTCTGCACCTCCTACATTAGCTGAAATTCTATTTTGAATTTCAAATACCTCTTTATAAATCTCATTATTATTTAATAATTCCTCATGAGATCCATATCCATCAATTGTACCATTATTTAAAACAATAATAATATCTGCATCCATTACAGATGAAATTCTTTGTGCAATAATAATCTTAGTTGTATTAGGTAAATCATTCTTAAATCCCTTACGAATTATCGCATCAGTTTTAGTATCTACTGCACTTGTTGAATCATCTAAAATTAAAATCTTAGGATTCTTTAAAAGTGCTCTAGCAATACAAAGGCGTTGCTTTTGACCACCAGATACATTTGTACCACCTTGCTCAATATAATGGTCATATCCATCCTTAAATCTACCAATAAACTCATCAGCACATGAAATCTTACATACATGCTCAATCTCCTCAATTGTAGCATTTTTATTACCCCAACGTAGATTTTCAGCTATTGTACCTGAGAATAATACATTTTTTTGTAAAACTACAGATACCTCATCACGTAATGTTTTAATATCATAATTTTTAACATTAACGCCACCTACTAAAAGCTCACCATCAGTAACATCATATAATCTTGAAATTAAATTAACAAAAGTAGTTTTAGATGAACCAGTACCACCAATAATACCTACTGTACTACCACTAGGTATTTTAATACTTACATTATCTAAAGCATTCTTATCAGCCTTTTTAGCATATTTAAATGAAACATTTTTAAATTCTATTTCACCACTAGGAACCTCATAAATAGGATTTTCACAATTTGTAATTGTGCTTTCCTCCTTTAAAACCTGCACAATTCTCTTTGCACCAGTTAAAGAAATAGTAAGCATTATGAAAATCATATTAAGCATCATAATAGAATTTAAAATTTGTACATTATATGTAAGTAATGCTTGCATATCACCAATTTTTAATTCACTTTGATTAGTTTCTACAATAATAAACGCACCAATAACAGTAACTACAATAAGTGCAGTATACATTGCAAAATTCATAACTGGTGAATTTATAGCAACTATCTTTTCAGCACCAGTAAAATCCTTACATACATTATCAGCAGCATTATCAAACTTCTTTTGTTCATACTCTTCTCTTACATATGATTTAACAACTCGAATGCCACTTATATTTTCTTGAACTGACTCATTTAAAGCATCATATTTCTTAAATACTCTATCAAATCTTGGCATCGCAAGCTTTGCAACAATAAAGAATACTAACGCAACAAATGGTGCAATAGTACAAATTATACCAGCAATCTTAGCATTTAAGCTGAAAGCCATAATTGCCGAGAAAATAAGCATTAGCGGTGAACGAATGGCTGTTCTAATAATTAAACCATAAGACATTTGAACATTATTAACATCAGTAGTTAATCTTGTAACTAAGCTTGATGCAGAAAAATTATCAATATTTTCAAATGAAAAATCTTGAATCTTATAATATAAATCATGTCTTAAATTCTTAGCAAATCCACTTGATGCAATAGCAGCATGCTTTGCAGCTAAAAATCCAAATAATAACGCAACAATAGCTAAAACTAATAAAACACCCATATGCATAAACATAGCTATATCTACACCAAATTTATTTACAATAGCTTGTACAAATTCATAAGCTACATCATCACCTGTCATTATTGTAATTAAGCTAGACATTACAAGTGGTAAAATACACTCTAATGCAGTTTCAAACATTACATATAAAGGTGTAAGAATACTAGGCTTTTTGTATTCTCTTATACTTTTCATTAATATTTTAATCATGATTATCCCCCTTACTTAAATTATTAATAATACGTTCTAAATAAGAATTTAATAATTCTACCTCATCATCACTAAATCCTTCTTTAATTTTATTTTCAAGCTTAATAATACCTTCAACAATAGAATTAGAATATTGAACACCCTTAGCAGTTAAAACAATTTGTCTTAATCTAGCATCACTATCATTCTTAATTCTTTCAACTAATTCCTTCTTCTCCATTAATGTTATTATGCTTGAAGCAGTTGCTTTTGTAATACCAAATCTTTTTTCTATATCCTTTTGGTATACAGGATTATCAGATTTACTAATAAAAACTAATATTCTTCCATTAGCACCTGATATCTCTTCAGATACTAATATTGAATCAATATTAGCAACCTCTCTTTTTATAATATTACTAGTAATATTAATTTTTCTACCTAAATGATCATTCATATTAATCCTCCAAATAGTTCGTTATCAAACATTATACCTATTTTACTCTTAAAAGTCAACAAAAATAGCCTTTTATTGAATATAACTATACAAATAAGAAATAATATAAATGTACTATTCTAAAGGAGGGATAAAATGGATAAGAAAATCACTTGTAGACCTTGTAAGGAACAACCTGGTAAATGGGAAATTCAAGATCAAAATGGAAATGTAAAAGCTAAACATTATGCTTCTAAGGAAGAATGCGTAAATGCTGCAAGAAGCTTAGCTTCTGAATTCGGATGCGAGCTTAGAATAGAAAATAAGTAAATTAAGGCCACAATCGTGGCCTTTTACTTATACTATTAATATTTTCCTAACCATTGTAACCATAAGTTCAAATATATTTTTCTTATTCTCAATATTCTTAAATTCCAAATTAGATTTATATATTTCTTTATCATTCATATAAATCATTATTTCACTTGTTTGTGATTTTAATTCATAGGTATATTCATGTCTAAAATTATTTGAATCAGCTTTTTTAGTTAAATAATACACATCCTCTTTAATAACTATATCAATATTATCTTTATATAATATATGATCTATAGTTTCTAATACCTGACCTTTAGAAAATATCTTATCTAGCTTATAATTAGCTGCACCATATCTTAATAATTCTAGACTTTCTGAATTTCTTTTTGATGATGTATCATAGCCAAAAACAACGCTAATTAGGCTCATATTATTCTTTGTCATTTGTAAGGTTATACAATATCCTGAAAATGTTGTATAGCCCGTTTTAAGGCCATTAATACCTTCGATAGATAAAAGCTTATTGGTATTTACTAGCCAAAATGGAGAGTCAGTATCCTTTCTTATATAATCCTCTTTAATAGATGTATATTCTAAAACATTTGAATATTTATTTAATAGCTCTCGTGATATTAAAGCTAAATCCCTAGCTGATGTATAATGATTTGCTCCTGTAAGACCAGTAGAGTCCATAAAATTAGTATTTTTACAGCCTAGCTCAATAGCTCTTGAATTCATCTTATTTACAAATTGTGCTTCACTACCAGATATTGCAGTCGCAAGCAATACTGCACAATCATTAGCTGAACAAATACAAACACATTTAATTGCTTCCTCTACTGTTATTTTCTCATTAGGCTCTAAATAGACCTGACTACCACCCATAGATGAAGAATATTCATCTACTGTTAACACATCATTCATTTTTATAGTATTATTATCTAATCCTTCAAAAACTAATAATAATGTCATTATTTTAGTCA
>JAZQVB010000222.1:0-4334 GCA_045631605.1 Anaeroplasma sp. | reverse complement strand
CTAATCTTGATAAGTCCTTAGTTATTACCATATTTATTTTTCCAACTTCTATATCTTTTAACATTCTTTGAAAACCACTACGATTGAATGTTAAGCCTGAAACACCATCATCAATATATATTTCTTTAATAGTATAATGATTATCTTTACAATACTTTTCTAGCATCATTTTTTGTGTTTGAATAGACCCAGATTCTCCTACACTTCCATCATCTAAGGATAATCTACAATATATTCCAACATTATATAATATTGATTCAATCATACTACTTCTATACCTCTAATTACTAATATATTTCATGGTGTAAAAATTAATTAAAACAATAGTTTAGTACGCCAACAGCCTGTCCACAAAGTATTCCAGGCTGATGGCTAGACCTAAACTACCCGAGTTTTGTTTTAAGGGTTAATTTAACCTTTTTACTGGGTTTAGTCCCCAATCGACGGGCTATGAGATTACGCCCGCGCGCGTTGGAGGGATTAAATTTTAGTGGTTCTAATCAGAAATTTTTATTATATCAGATAATTTATTTATTTCATTCAATTCGTTAATATATTCTATATAAATTTTCTTTTTAGAGCAATCAATAATAGGAATAAACATCGATTCAATTTCATTACCATCAACATTTACTAAAGAAATCTTTATTTCAGAATGATATCTATTATCATAATTAATGTCACTTGTAATTATATTAAGATTTAAAATAATTTTTCTTTCCATAACTATGTTGCGCAAATTAATAATTTCATCTGAATTTTCAATACATTTCAATGCATCTAATTCGTATGACTTTATTTTGTTTATTTTTTTATCATCTAGCAAGTTTAACACAAGAAGAAACAAAATACCGAAAATTAAATAACCTAAAGTATATAAAACACTTTTAATAACATCCTTTTCTAAATCAAAATATAAATAAAAACATGCACATATAGTGGATATTAATATTATAATTAAATCTACAAATATTTTTGATTTTTGCTTAATATTAAATTGTTCCTGTATAATATCACTAACAATTATAAGCAACGAAATAATAACTAAAATAAAAATTTTCATTTTCGATTCTCCTCGTATCTATATTAATATAAAATCCAATTAGAACCTCCGTTACCAAAAATTGTTTTGAATAATGAAATACCATCTAATGCAACAGCACCATATGATAATAATAATCCTAATGGATGAGATTTTGATTCTAATGTCGAAATAAATGCTGCCCCATAAGTAGCTGGCCATCCTAAAGTAAGCGCAATATCATAATTTATAAGTGAAATACCAAAAACCATACCTTTACCTAAAAGATTGTTAACAACAATCTTACCAGAATTAGCAAACATAGCATTATTAATATCATTTGCACCAGCCCAAAAACTATCTCCATCACGATAACTTTTTTTACCTTGCGCGACAGAAACTTCTAACATATTGAGCGCTGTTGACATTCCAAAAGTTGCCATCAATGAACCTAAAACCGTAGCTCCTCCATATGCAAATCCACCTATTGCTAAAGATATACTTCCGCCTAATACAAAGCCATTTAATGCCCCTTTTCCGATACCTTCAAAAACATCGCCTACATCACCGCCTGCCATACCAGCAGAAATACCACCATAAGCTGCTCCGCCAATAGTCATTGCTCCAGTAAATATTAATAAACCTATTACCAATGCACTAATCGCAGCATGTCCACTAGGATCAACATACATAATCGGGTTGTTCATGCAATAGCAGTATAAATTTAATCCATTAATATTATCAGGTTCTAAATATTCTACATCATCAGGAGTTAACCACCTACACCATTCCGGATTATAATATCGGTGTCCCACCATGAAAAGTCCAGTCTCAACATCATAATAGTATCCCTTATATCTAAATGGGTTACGATGTCCTAATGATAAGTTACTACCAGTGATAGTTTGATTGTCACCATATGCATTACAATTATATTGTACTACTAGATTACCATTAGTGTCAACGATTCCTAATATGTTTTGAAGCCCATCTCTTACATAATAATATGTTGTTGTTTTGTTTTGAATGAATCCATATAATAATCCATTATTATCATATAAGAAATCTAATCTATCATTAGAATTCTTATATTCTGTGATTAGTCTATTTCCTTCATAATAGTAAGATGTTGAATCATGTTCAGAATCTAGTGATTCATCTAAATATTCTTTTCTTATTGTTTTTACAATTCTTAGACCTTCATGATTGTAGGAATAATTAATATATCTTATATAATCACTATTTGTTGTATCCGTTATGGTTACTAATCTATTCCCTTCATATTCAAATGATAATCCGTTATAGCTTGCAGGTAATAAAGGGTTAGATGTATTATAGTAAATACTATTACCATTTACTGACATTAATCTATCCTTAATTTGTGTATCATATGTAAATGTTTTATTTCCATAACTAATGATGTTTCCATTATCATCATATCTAATTACTGTTCCATTATCCTTAGTTAAGAATCCTCTATCATCATATTCATATGTTTTATCACCAAAAATATTATCTACAATCTTAGTAACATTATATTTATACTTATCATTTCCATAAGTATATGTTCTTACGGCATTGTTATTGTATCCATATGTAAGCTTAATTGTTTCTTTTGAAGGCTTTGTTGTGTAGCTTCCATCTTCAGTAGTATGGTATTCAATTTTATTATAAATATGTTCTGCTCCATTATTATTTACACTTGTTTTTACTAATCTTTTTAAATCATCAATTTCGTTTGTTTTATTAATTACCTTTAATGAATCTTTAAGTGTATTAATATTACTATCATATACATTCGATACTGCCATCATTTCTATTTGTCCATAGAATGCTTTTGATTCATCTTTATTATTTCCTATAATTGTTGTCATTGTACCTAGGGTAGTTCCAATATTATATGTGCCTGATGATGTAGATGTATTTACTGTATAACGCATTTGAGCTGTTGTGTTTGATACTAAATAGCTAAATCCTATAAAGTTCCATTGTTCTCTATTTACTGTTTTACCTGTATTTACTGTTTTATTACCAATATAATATACAAGTTTAGAATTAGTATCAATATATATACCAACCTTAACATTATTAGAATCATATCCTTCAAACATTGTTTGTTGTTTAGATACATTATATGGATATACCATCATTCCAATTGAGAATTCATTACTATTGTTAAATTTATATGCTAAATTTAAATGACTACTATCTAATACATATCTTTTAATATCGCTATTATATGTATATGCTTTACCTTTGTCATAAATATTTTCAATTTTTGCTTCATAAATGGTTGGTTCTAAGCCCGTTAATGAATCGGGTGAGCCATGTAATGGATATAATTCATATCCTGGTATTTCTTTATAAATATTTGATACCTGATAATCTGCAGTTTCATTAGGGTTATTATCTAATTTGTCAATTAAGTATCTTTTTGTAATTTCGTAATATTTATCAACCACTTCAGACAATAGTTCTTCTTCTATCGACATTATAAATCCAGTGAAATATCCTATTAATGCATTTTCACTTGTATCAGCATAACTCATTGTTTTTCCAAAATGATAATCTGAATCGAACTCATACTTGCCGTTATTATCAAATTCTTGAGCTAATTCAAAGCTTCCAGTATCAACCTCATCATTCAATCTAATTGTATAATGGAAAATATTATCTATAATTTTATATGAGTAATATATAAAATTCCATCCGCTTTTTATTGCTAAATTAGAAAGGTAAATTTGTTCAAGTTTAGTTGTATACGTAAAGCCTAATGTTCCGGATCTACTATATAAATGAAGCTTTTTCGTTTTATCAACATTATACTTTGTCACAATAGAATTATATCCGTTTCCGTAAGGTCCTGATGTAAACCAAAAGCCAATACTTCCCTCAGTGTTTGATTTGCCAGTACCGTTTATTTGGAAATTATATGGTGAATTTTCATTGCTGCTAACCATATCTAAACATGGTACACCGTTATATTTTGTCAATTTTCTTTTTGTTGTCATAGGGTAAATATATGTATTTTCTTTGTAATTACATCTCAAATGAGGATCGCTTGCACAAATGCTTCCTGCGTATAAGCTCTGTTTAATATTTGATTCTTCTAAGGTGTCATTCGATTTATTAAATAATCCTCTTAGATTATTCGCGGCCCCTATATTTGTTTGTGTTAAATTATTAAATCCTTCAATAACCTTATAATTCTTAATATTCCTTGAAATAATGATATCATTATCAACTTCATTATATTTATAATCAATATTATTTCCTTCATTATCAGATACATTAATTACTCTATCATAATTAT
>JAZQVB010000221.1:0-2388 GCA_045631605.1 Anaeroplasma sp. | reverse complement strand
GATTTATCTTATTTCTTGAATGAAAAAATTGTTTTAATAAAAGAGGATTTAATATGCATGTTAAAGGAGATTGATATAATCGAGCATATTAATAGAGATTATCAAGAAATAATAAATATTTTTATAAATTCGATTCCTGAAATAGATTATTTATTGAAAACAGATATAGAAGCATTATATTTAGGAGATCCTGCAGTAAAATCTAAAAATGAAATAATCTTATGCTATCCAGGCCTTACTGCAATACTTGTATATCGCATAGCCAATGTACTATATAAAAATGGAATTCCGATATTGCCACGAGCATTATCTGAATATGCTCATAGTCAAACAGGTATAGACATTCATCCTGGTGCTGAAATTGGCTCATATTTCTTTATTGATCATGGAACGGGTGTTGTTATAGGTGAAACATGTAAAATAGGAAATAACGTCAAAATCTATCAAGGTGTTACATTAGGTGCACTATCATTAAGTGCTGGGAATAAGCTTAAGGGTATTAAAAGACATCCAACAATAATGGATAATGTAACAATTTATTCAGGTGCATCCATTTTTGGTGGTGAAACTATCATAGGTAAAAATATAGTAATTGGTAGTAATTCTTATATAACATCTAGTGTAGAGGAAAATATGGTTGTTACCATACATGAACAAAGGAAAAAGAAAAAGATATAATATTTTTAAAATATTATAAAATATATTGATTATTGTAAAATTAAGTATATAATTATGGCGTAAATATATTTTGGTGAGTAACAACAATCCAACGAAATTTTTTGGAAAGGATTTGAAGGTTTTACCTTCTTTCGGTAAAAGCGAATGAAAAAGCCTATTATCGAACTACACAATTTAGTAAAATATTACGGAAATAATTGTGTTGTAGATGGAATTAATTTAAACATCTATGAAAATGAATTTGTTACTTTATTAGGCCCTTCTGGGTGCGGTAAAACAACTACATTACGTATGATTGGAGGATTTGAACATCCTAATTCTGGTGAAATCATTGTTAATGGCAAAATTATTAATGATCTACCAGCATATGCAAGACCGATTAATACTGTATTCCAAAGATATGCATTATTCCCACATCTTACAGTATTTGATAATGTAGCATTTGGTATTAAGAATCGTGGAAGAAAATTTATGATTGAATTTTATGGCGGACTTGATAAGCTTAAGCAAGAAACTATGGAAGAAAAGAAAAGAATGGGTCATAAAAATTCTGATAAGGTTAATTATTTTGATATTTCTAAAATGCTTAAAAAGCATGTTAGGGAATCTGTTTTAAATGCGTTAAGGCTTGTAAATTTATCCGGATTTGAAAATAGAAGAATTGATAAGATTTCTGGTGGACAAATGCAACGTGTTGCGATTGCACGTGCAATCATCCTAAAACCTAAAATTTTATTATTAGATGAGCCTTTATCAGCTTTAGATTTAAAATTAAGACAAAACATGCAATATGAATTAAAGGAAATGCAAAGAAATCTAGGTATTACATTTATATTCGTTACTCATGACCAAGAGGAAGCTATGGTTATGTCAGATCGCATTATTGTTATGAAGGATGGTATCATCCAACAAATGGGCTCACCTAAGGATATCTATAATGAGCCTGAAAATAGATTTGTGGCAAACTTTATTGGTGAATCTAATATTATTAGCGGTGTTTATGTGAAGAAGAATTTAGTTCATTTCTTAGGTGCTGATTTCCCTGTAGTTGGTTATGAATTTGATGATGAGGAACCAGTTGATGTTGTAATAAGACCTGAGGACTGGGATGTTGTTGATTTAGATAAGGCTAAGGTAATTGGTAATGTTACGTCTTCAATATTTAAGGGAGTACATTATGAATTATGTGTAGACATTGAGGGTGTTGAATATGTTGTACACACATATGAGGATGTTAAAACAGGTGAAAAAATTGGTTTAACTGTAGACTCATATGAAATTTGTCTAATGAAGGTTGATGGCTCATGCAAAAAAATAGTAGCAGTAGAATAATTCCTACACATCAAACTGCCCATAGATTAGACAAGCTAGCTAGACCATATTTATGGTGGCTATATATATTCGCTGTATTGCCTATATTTATTATGGGTGTATTAATGTTTGTAGATTCTGAAGGTATTAGATTAGAGGGAATGACACCTACCTTTGATAATTTTACTATTTTAACTCAGCAATCTACTCTTGTAGCTCTTTTTAATTCCTTAAAATATTCAATTATAACTACATTAATTTGTATATTTTTTGGTTATTTAGTTGCTTATCAATTATATAAATCAAAATTAAAAAACAAATATTTAATCTTATTATTATTAATATTACCGATGTGGACTAATATTCTATTAAGAATTAATGCCTTAGCATCAGTATTTA
>JAZQVB010000220.1:0-2417 GCA_045631605.1 Anaeroplasma sp. | reverse complement strand
TATTCTCTGTAATAATGCTAATAGCTCTATTTAGAGCTTCATTCATTATTTCAGTGACCTTTTCCTCACGCATCTTAAGTCTAGCCTCAGAATATAACGCTTCAGCGTAATATCTAGTTGGTCTAGCTTCCTTATAGTATTCAAAACCAAATACACCTACGTTCAGCATACCATCAATAATAGCTATACTTCTCTCTATATCATTAGAGGCTCCTGTTGTCATATCATTTAAGAATACCTTCTCACCAGCTAATCCTGATAATAATATTGTTATGTCATCTAGGAATGTAGTAGATTTAATAAAGCTCTGCTCCTTCTTGCTTCTAGAAACAAATCCAGCTACATCACCATATTTATCTACAGTAATAGAGGCAATTTCATTCTTAAGAATGTATGTGCTGATGAAATGACCAATTTCATGAGCTAATACAAATTCTAATGATTCATCATCATTAGGTCTACTTACATCCTTATACAAAATTGATGGTATACATCTTTCAAAATCATCAAGTGTAGGAATGGTATTTTTAGATTTACATTCTAATAATACCTCATTTGTAAGATTACAAATATCAGCTCCAGATAAGCCATTACTCTTCTTAGCTAATAGCTCTCTATCAATATTATCTAATATCTTATGCTTAGACATATATAAATCAAATATTTGAGCTCTAGCATCACATGATGGCATACTGATAGTCATATGCTTTTCAAGTCTACCACTTCTAATTAAAGCTAAAGGAATATCATTTTTAGAATTACAAGTAGCTATAACTATAATTCCATCAGATCCTTCAATTCCATCAATCTCAGTAAGAAGAGCCTGCAAGGTTCTCTTTTGCTCATCAGTAACCTCTCCATATCTACAGGTTACGATTTCGTCAAGCTCATCAATAAATAAAATACTTGGCTTCATTTCCTTTGCTCTCGCAAATGCTTCTCTAATATTTTTAATAGTAGATTCATCCTCAGTTTTATATTCAACAAAATTAGCCTTAGATTCATTCGCAATAGCCTTAGATAACAATGTCTTACCAACACCAGGATTACCAGATAATAATAATCCCTTAGGTAATTTAATACCTATCTTAGTATATTCCTCATAATTCTTAAGGAAGTTAATAATCTTTAATGCCTCTTCCTTTTCCTTTTCATATCCTGCAATGTCTTTTAATGTAATATTATTCATTCTATTCTCCTTTAGTTATTAGTAGTTACTACAATCTCAGCTTGACCAGGTGTAGTTGATTTTTTAATCTTACCCTGCTGATAATCAGCAATCATCTTAAGATCACGCTCATCAACGCTTGATGACATATTATTAAGCACATACGCTATATCATCATTGGTGATAACATCAGGCTTAATCTTAGATATTAATCTAAAGATTACTCTATCCTTCAATCTCTCACAAAATTCAACAACATCAGCTGAGCTATAGCCTTCTGTAGCTTGTACTACATTCATATAGCTGAAATCTGAAGCTAATTCAACTCCAGCAAGCTCATGTTTTAAAATATCCAATCTTGCCTCCTCATCAGGTAATCCAACGTGTACAACACTATTGAATCTACCAGGACGCAAAAAGGCAGTATCAATGTCCCAAGGATGATTTGTTGCTGCCATAAGAAAAACATTAGTGTTATTATCATCAAATCCTTGTATTTGTGATAATAGCTCTGATATAACTCGTCCTATCGGGCCATTAGATTCAGCACCTCTAGAAGCACCTAACGATTCAAACTCATCAAAGAATATGACAGAACGCTCCTGCTTACGAGCCTCATCAAACATGTCCTTAATATTCTTCTCAGATTCACCGAACCATTTAGAAATAACATCCGAGCATTTAACCTCATAAAATTTAGCTCCTAAATCCCTAGCTACAGCTTGTGCGATACGAGTCTTACCAGTACCTGGTACACCATACAATAATATGCCACCACTACGGCGCTTATTGAATTTAGTGTACAGCTCTGGATATAGCTGTGGATAAACGACTAATCTCATGAGCTCATCTTTAACATTCTTATGACCAGCAATATTAGCCATAAACTGATTAGAAGAAACCTTCTTGCTAAGTGACTTAGTCGATTCAACCTTAGAACTAAGCTTCTTCTCTAAAGCTCTAATCTCCTTCCCTAATTGAAAAGCTCTAGCTCTTTCAGGGCCTTCAAGGTTATATGCATAATTAAAATACGAATTAAGCATACCTACAGAATGATAATGTGCTCTACTGAAATTTGCCTTAGCTAATGCGTTGCACATTAGCTTAAACTTCTTAGTAAAAGCTTCAAATGATTGATTCTGCACTAATATATATCCTCCAATTTAAATATTTACTACAACCTAATATGGAATTTTGGGTTGTAATCCTTAAATTGTAGAAATGATTTTCAAATCATATTACGCATTTA
>JAZQVB010000219.1:0-1397 GCA_045631605.1 Anaeroplasma sp. | reverse complement strand
TTTATTCACCAAGCTGAGAAGATAATAGACACTGTGGAGCTAGATTCGACTTTGGCTTGATCATTTCAAGTCTTCAAATACTGATCCACCAATAAATTCTCTTAATAAAGAATTACATGGAATATACTTATCATCAATATTCACAAAATATTTAATATATTTTAATAATCTATTGGCATCTACAAAGTATTCGTCTTCACTATCTATTGCTTCAAGTAAAGGTACAACGTATTTTTTCATAACACCAAGTTCATATGCTAGCTCACTATTAAATGTATAATCCACATCGTCTTGGCAAGGATAAATCCATTTATATTCACCTTTTCGAACTGATTCCCACATTGATAATGTTTCTTTAGCGCTTGAATTACGAGTTCTAAAATCTCTTACCATACGTCTTAAAAGTCGTAAATCTGTAAAGCTTAATGGGTTATGAGCATCAATATGTGTTTGAGGTGTTGGAGCAATGAAAATCTTAAATTTTTGATACTTAGGAATTAAGCTTGTTAATCTATCATTTAAAGCGTGAATTCCTTCAAGGATAATCGGTGTATTCTTATCAATTCTTATTGTATCATGCCATTCTCTTTTTCCTGTTTTAAAATTGAAATATGGTAATGTAACTTCTTGTCCTTGGATTAACGCAAGCATTTGCTTATTAAATAAATCAATATCAATTGCTTCAATATGTTCTAAATCAATATTTCCACATTCATCTAATGGACAATATTTTCTTTCTAAATAATAGTTATCGATTGAAATTCTAATTGGTTTAATTCCTCGATTTAATAATGCTACTCTTAATCTATTTGAGAATGTTGTTTTACCACTACTAGAAGGACCTGCAATAGTAATTAAACGAATATTATCAATATCCTTTTTAATCATATCTCCAAGTTCACATAACATATCATTATGTCTAGATTCACACATATTAATAAAATCAATGATTTCTAATGATTCCGTTTTTTCATTTATTTCACTAATTGTTTCTGCTCCTAAAATTTCTCTATAGTTTGAAGCTTCTTTAATTACTTTAGTAAATACTGGTTCATCTTTAAATTCTGGTATTTCACCTTGATTATTAGCACGAGGAAATTGAATAACAATTAAAGGATAATATAAGATTAATTTAAATCTTTTTAAATATCCAGTTGAAGGAACCATATATCCAAACATATAGTTAATATAACCATCACATTCATAGAAATGAGCAGTATCTTCAGGTCGATATTTTGTTACTTTCTTTTTATCTTCATAACCGTGTTTATCAAATATTTCCATTGCTTCTTCAATAGAAACTGTTCTTTTCTTAAATGGAAGATCTAGATCAATAATTCTACGCATTTCTTTTTCAATTTCATCTACTAAAGAAGAATCAATAAACTTATCTAAAT
>JAZQVB010000218.1:0-4464 GCA_045631605.1 Anaeroplasma sp. | reverse complement strand
CTATTCTATTTATTGATTATATATTCGATAATATTACATTTAGACCTGAATATTTAAATTTAGTTAACGCGTTTGTTGATAACTATATAACTATCGCAATAGATTATTATTCTGACCTTATTTCAGAATATAAAAATATCGAGGTTTCTATAACAAATGAAAGAATCAATTTTGAAGAAGTATTTAAATATGAAAAATACTATACAGATTTAAGAAATAAATATAATAGAAATCTAATGCTAAAAAATTCTGAAAAGGAAAGCATACAAAACGAAATAGATATATTAAATGCTTCTATTAGTAAAAATAATATGACTATTTTTGATTTAGAAAATGATATACTTTATATGAAAATTAAAAAGGAAAAGAAATCTAAAATCAAGAATGTTAAGCTTCAAATCAAGGAATTAATATTAAGCAATACTGAAATTCAAAAAAGCATTGAAGCTCATCAAAAGGCAATTGATTCTATAAATAATGAGATTCAAGCCATTGAAAAGCAATACATAGCTAGCACAAATGAAATTCGTGCTATTCAGCATGAAAGCTCACAATGCTATCACAAATTTAGAACTGAGCTAACTAATAAGGTTAATGTTATTATTAATACACTTAAAACTAAAAATGATGCGTTTACAAATTATAGCGTTAACGTTGAATTTGAAAAATACAAATCATTTGTCATGGATATATTAAAGGAGCTTACTTCTTCTAATATTGATTTTATTAAAACATTCTATAAAACAATTAATGATTTTGCAGTATCTAATAATAATAACCTAAATTCAGAGCTATCATCATTAAAGCATAACTTTGAGGAATCAAACAATAAAATCAAGTCAAGCCTAGCTAATGAATTAACTACAGAGGAAAATAATTATAAGAAGATTGATCGTGATAATACTAATAGTATTAACACAATTAATAAGAATTTCAGTAAGCTTGATAAGCAAATGGATAAGCTTGAACAAAATGCGCATAAGCTACACCAAGATAATATTCAAATAATTACTAATAAAAAAAGAGAGGAAAATCTTGTATTCTCTAATGACCTAAATGCAATTAATGATAATTTACTTGACCTAGAAAACAGCTATTACGAGCAAAAGGAAATTAGAGAGACTAATCATCAGGAGCAATTAAATAAAATTATTAATGATATTGTCGGAATTAATACAAAGCTAGATGAGGACTTAGAAATCTTTATTAAGACTAGAAATACTACAATTAAGGATGTACCTAAAAACAAGCGCTATAAGCGCCGTGAATTAATTAAGGAAAACAAGGTTAAAACAATTGAATTATCTACTGACATTAACAATATCAAATCAATTTATAATTCAAAGAAAAGGGAAGTTAATAAAAAGATCATTGAAATTGATGCAACGCTTCAATCTGCAATAGTAAAAATTGAATCTGAAAAGAAGCTTCTTCTTAAGCAAGAAAAAAGACGATATGCATTAGCAACACGAAAATAGGGTGGCCATATAAGCCACCCTTTATCTTTTAATATTTCTTTTTCAACCAATCAGGAAGAGCACTAGCTGTAGTCTCTTCAACAGGCTCTGAAGAAGCTACCTTTTTATCTTCCTTAAGTTTCTTCTTTTCCTCTTGTCTTCTACGCTTTTCTTCTTCCTTTTGTCTTTTCTTATCAGCCTTAGTTAAATCGCCATAACCGAAGATTTGTGCTACCTTTTCATTAGATTGCATTTGACTATAATTTGAAGCAAAGTCCTCATCAGCATCCTCTGCTTCCTCAGTATAAACAGAATCTAATCCATCATAAGTAATATTTTCATCCGACATATTCTTATAAATTGATTCAGCTAATTCATCATATCCATTATCCTGTGCCTTAAGCTCATATCCTGTAGCGATAACAGTAATAACAAGCTCATCACCTAAATCATTATTAATAGCAGTACCGTAAATGATATTAATATCCTTACCACAGTTATTAACAATTTCATTAACAGCTGCAGAAACCTCATTAATACCTAAGTTTTGTGAAGCACAAATATTAATAATCGCATCTGTCGCACCGTTTATAGTAACCTCTAATAATTTAGAATGAATTGCATTTCTTGCAGCCTCTACTGCACGGTTAGGACCCTTTGCAGCACCGATACCTAGTAACGCAGTACCCTTATTTGCCATAACAGCCTTAATATCAGCAAAGTCTACATTCATTAAGCCTTGGATTGTAATAATTTCTGAAATACCTTGTACAGCCTTTCTTAATACTGTATCTGCTTCTCTATATGAATCAAGGAATAATGTTTGCTTATCACTAATTTGCATTAATCTTTGGTTTGGAATAACAATTAATGTATCTACATATTGTCTCATTTCCTCAAGACCCTTAACAGCGTTATCCATCTTCTTAGGTCCTTCAAATTGGAATGGCTTTGTACAAACACCGATTGTTAAGCATCCGTGCTCACGAGCGATTCTTGCGATTACTGGAGATGCACCTGTCCCAGTACCACCACCCATACCACAAGTGATAAATACCATTTGAGCATCACCAATCATCTCATGGATATCATCCTCAGCCTCTAATGCTGCAGCTCTACCAATTTCAGGGTTAGCACCAGCACCTTGGCCATGAGTTTTTGTTTTACCAATTAATAATCTATTAGGAGCCTTTGATGCCTTTAAATCCTGTGCATCTGTATTAACTGCGATGAACTCTACACCACGAACATCATTTTCTATCATATGGTTTAGAGCGTTCTTACCACCGCCACCAACACCGATTACCTTTATTTTAGTTTTCTTTAAATTTAAATCATCTATTTCATCAAAAATCATTATATTCCCTCTCCTTGTACATATCTTATCTTCACATTTTCTTATATTTAATTTTACATTAATCTAGTGTATTTTTCAATAAATTATAATATTTTTATATATAATAAATTCAAAGAATTGTTATTTCTCTTATCATTTTAATTCCGAATTCTAATTTAGCTCTTGTTTCAATTAATTCTATAATTTCTATAATATCAGTACTCGTTGCATTATCAGCATTTATAATGAAATTTGTATGCTTATCACTGATTTGTGCACCACCATTTTTATAACCTCTTAAGCCAAGGGCATCAATAATTCTCCAGCTTTCAATTAATGGATTATTTTTAAATATTGAACCCATACTCCTACAATTTATCGGTTGAGCATCATTTCTTTTTTTACTATACTCCTCTAATTTATCTAATGTATCCATAGGAATTAATTTAATATTCACTTCAATTATAATTCCTTTAATCGCGTTAAATATGCTTCTTCTATACCCAAAGGCACACAGTGCCTGAGATAAATATTTAATTTCGCCATTAGAATCAATATATGATACTCCTATTACATCATCACCAATTGATTTTCCATAAGCACCACTATTATTGTAAATAGCACCTCCTATAAGCCCTGGTATACCAGCTAAAAATGATAAATCTCCTAATCCCTTTTTCGCTAGATCATAGGATAATTTGCTTGTAGGATAAAAAGCACTTATGATAGTAGAATCCTCATTATAAATAATGTAATAAGGAAGCCTCTTAACTAAAATAACAATACCATTGTAATCCTTATCACCTGCTAAAACATTACTACCATTTCCAATAATAAAATAGCTTAATTCATTATCACAGATGAATTTGTAAGCCTTCTGTAATGATTTTATACTATTAGGAATATATAATAATTTTATATTACCACCAGTTTTTATAGTTGTTAATTCCTTAAAGCTACTATCCTCAATTATTTCTCCTAGTGAATTACTAAGAATATATTCCTTAAAGCTCATTAATTATCCTTCTTATCTCTTCATTTGCATTTCTTTTGATATACCTTCTTTGACAATATTGCATTTTCACTCTCTCGTTAGCATCATTTTTCAAAAATTCAACCAAATTTAAAATATTTTTAATATTTTTTTCGTCTTCCATATACGCTAACCCATTTTCCTTAAAATATTTAGCATTTACAACCTGATGATTCCTTTTAGTATTATTACTAGGCACAACAATCATAGGCTTACCAACATACATAATTTCATATGTAGTCATTGCACCAGCCCTAGTTATAACGCATTTAGATTGGGAAATTAATGATAATATGTCATTAGAAAAATCAATAATTTTCAAATTATCACTTTCAATATAATCCTTCTTATATCTACCGCATATAAGCAAAACCTTATTATTTTTTGAAAGCTCACAGGCAATATCACATAACGGCTTAGAGCCTAGTGAGCTACCTATAACAAGACAATCATATTCTACATTTTTAGGCTCATATGCTATTTTCATAGGTAATCCAGTATATACAAATTTTTTGCTCTTACCAAGCATATGGGCAGTAAATATTTTTTTAGCGAAAATATAAAACAATCTATTAGTATCTCCTAATATTAAATTTTCCTCTAAAAGATATATAGGTATATGATAAATAACACCATAT
>JAZQVB010000217.1:0-1012 GCA_045631605.1 Anaeroplasma sp. | reverse complement strand
TACTTTGTATAATATTCTTAATATCATGAGGCAAGGGATGGACACAAGTGATGCTTTTACATCACTAAATGGATCGTGTTTAGTTCGAGTGAACAAAGACATCTTTGTTAATTGGGTAGCTATAATGTGTGGCTAGATACCGCTTATAGTTTATGGTATTAAGTGTTTAATATCATTGCCAATTAACTTAGATCCTCTTGTAGGTCACACCACAAAATTGGGAAACAAGGAGTTGATTTTATGTTCATATGATGCATCGAGTTTCATGTGAAATCGTATACATGTGGTGAATCGATAAAATCATTATGTCATGAAAATGACATAGTTAGAATCATGAATAAATTTATATGAGATGTACATATATTATGGGGTGTAATTGTTTGACATTACATATGATAATATATTACATAATATATGAATTTGCTAAAAACCCCAAAATCCAAATTTTGTTGGATATTAATCCAAAATTTGGTAAAGGTAAAATACGGTTTTGCCAGAATTAATTAAGGAATAATGTTAATCATGGGTTGGACTTTTTCCAATTATGATTAAATGTGGATGTGGATTATTATGTGGCATATTGTGAGTGATTTTAGGAAGAGAAAAACATGGGATCATGGGTTAGTGGTTAACCCATGATGTGGAAATTGTGGGAGCCTATAAATAGGCCTAATTTCCTTTATTGTTTGAATTAATGCAAAAATCTCTCTTTTCCTAACCACCCCATTAATCCATCCGAAAATTCCTTAATTAGATTTAGTTTTTGGAGATCAAAATCTCAGGAAACAAAAAAAGGTTATTAGCTAGATTCTAACCTTGAATTAAAGATTGGTTGGCTAGCTCCTTTCTCTTTAATCTTGTTTAGAGTTTGGTGAACACTTGGAGGCAAATCACCGGGCGATTCGACGGGCAACGCAACTCCGGATCTTCATAAAGGTTTTAGAGAACCTTTAGGTATGATCTCCTCAATTTATTTTAATATATATATATATATAGATTATATTATATTAGA
>JAZQVB010000216.1:0-15533 GCA_045631605.1 Anaeroplasma sp. | reverse complement strand
TATTTTCTATACAAGACTTATAATCATTATTATATATATAATATAGATATTCAGATACAACACCTTTACATTCCTCTTTCATTTTTAAATCCACATCAGAATTGCTGTTAGGTATTATTCTCACTCGTATTTCCTTGTCATTATTTTTATTTATTAAATTAAGAACAAATAAAAATAAAACAATCAACAACAAAAGTTTCCTCATAAAAAAACCCCCTAATGATATTCTAACCACTAGGGAGCGTTTTATTCATTCTTTAAGCAAGCTAAAATTTCAGCTTCAGAAATTTCACCAAGCCTTAGTATTTTAATCTCATCAATAGCTGATACAACTGTTGACGATATATTAGATGATTCAGTATCAGTATTATGTATTTCATCTACTAAATTAATATATTCCTTAATAATCTCATCATACTCATTTAAAGGCACATTACCAGACTCATTAACTGATGTAGTAAGCATTGGACCATTTTTATTTAAAATATCTAAAGCTATTTTATGATTAGGTATTCTAACACCTATTGTATCATAACCTATTTTCTCCCTAATATCCTCTTTTGTCTTCAAAATAACAGTAAGTGCACCAGGTAAGAATTCGTTAATAAGCTTTTTAGCAGAATCATTAACAACAGCAATAGATTCAATTTGATTAAAATTAGCGCATAAGCAGGCTAATTTTTTATCTAATGGTCTTTTTTTTATTTCATATATTCTATTTACACCATCTGCATCATATATTGAAGTGCCTATACCATAAACAGTATCTGTAGGAAAAATAATTACTCTTCCCATTGGAAATCTCCTACATAAATAAATGTCATACGATCTCTTCCCATTAAATCCTTAATAACCTCAACCTTAGATGTTGGGAAATACTTCTTAGCAAGGGCAATCATTTCATCCTTTTTATCATAACCATGCTCGAAGCAAATCATAGCCTTTTTATTTAATAAAGGCTTAATTCCGCTTAAAATAATTCTATAGAACTTCATACCATCATCTCCACCAAATAAGGCTAAATTAGGCTCATTATCCTTAACTAAGGACATTACATCCTCGCCCTCTGGAATATAAGGAGGGTTAGATACGAAAATATCAAACTTTCTACCCTTTAAAGGAGCTAGCATATCACCTTGTAGGAATTTAACACCTGCATTAAATTTTTCATTATTAGCCTTAGCAACAGCTAAAGCCTCCTTAGATATATCACTTGCCACAACACTCATATTCTTTTCCTCTAACGCAAGCGTAATCGCAATACATCCTGAACCAGTAGCCAAATCACATACATCTACCTTTTTACCACCAAAATGCTCATCATATCTATATAGTATATTTTCTACTAATTCTTCAGTTTCACATCTAGGAATTAATACATCCTCATTTACAATAAAATCATATCCATAGAAGCAGCTATATCCTATTAAATATTGCATAGGCTGATTTTCATTCAAGTATTTATCAAATATTTCATTAAACTTATTTACAATCTCATCCTCTATTTCTTCATGCATTTTCATATATAAATGGTTAGTTTCAAGCTGTGTAACATGCTCCATTAATAATATAACTGCACTTTCCTCTTTATCGCATTCAATCGCTCTATTTTCAGCATTTTTTATAAATCTTTGATATGTCATATCTCTTCACTCCTTATAAATTTATCATTATTATACATTAATCTAATCTCAAAATATGGTTCATTTTTAGACAACTTCTCTAAAAAAACTCTATCCCCTTCCCATATATTTAAGCATAATATCTTATTTTTAGGAATCCACTTCAATTCCCCTTCATCACATTCAACAATTTCTCCAGTAAATTTATCTGCCGTATATAAATGCATACGCTCAATATAGTCACCATTAACAAAATAAACTATTCCTGCCTTTTTATAAGCTTGCAATGTCAATCCTGTTTCCTCTAAGACCTCTCTTATAACAGCCATATCAGGTGTTTCTCCTTCCTCAATATGACCACCTATTCCAAGCCATTTACCAGAATTCATATCATCAGCCTCTTTGATTCTATGAAGCATTAAATATTCATCATTTTTTTCAATATAGCATAGCACTGTTTCTACCATAAAAATTCACCAAAAAAATTATAACACAAAAAGTCTAACTTTGATATTCGCAAATGAAAAATAATAAAAATAATAGAAAATATATTCAGAAATATTCATTAGATATATTAGAAAAAAAGCTTCAGTCTTTTAAACTGAAGCAATTTTTTACTTTATATATTTTTCACCATAATTTTCAATTACAAAATCCAAATCCTTATCACCTCTACCTGATAAAGTAACCAAAATAGAACCACTTTTCATCTTTTTAGCTCTTCTAATTGCATAGGCAACCGCATGAGCCGATTCAAGTGCTGGAATAATCCCCTCTAATCTTGATAGCATAAAGAACGCATCAATAGCCTCATCATCCGGAATTGTATCATAGCTAACTCTGCCAATCTCGCGTAGGAAAGCATGCTCAGGCCCTACTGATGGGTAATCCAATCCAGATGCAACAGAATAAACAGGATCAGGATTACCGAATTCATCCTGAAGCACAACCGAATTAAATCCATGCAAAATACCCTCTGTTCCATATTTCATCGAAGCTGCATGACATCCCTTTTCATCACCCTTACCTAACGGCTCAATTCCTACTATTTCGACTCCCTTATCATTCAAAAACGGAACAAATGTACCTATCGAATTAGAACCGCCTCCAACACATGCACAGACAACATCAGGCATTTCTCCAGTCATTTCCTTAAATTGATCTCTAGCTTCGATTCCAACAATCATTTGGAAATCACGAACCATTAAAGGAAAAGGATGAGGGCCAAGTGCCGAACCAATACAATAAATTGAATCTTTATAATCCTTTGCGTATGCTTTAAATGCGCTGTCAACAGCCTCCTTTAATGTTTTTCCGCCTTCCTTAACAACAACAATTTTAGCACCCAAAATCTTCATTCTTGCAACATTAGGAGCTTGCTTAATAACGTCAACCTCTCCCATATGAATCTCGCATTCTAAGCCAAAAAACGCAGCTGCAGTTGCAATCGCCACACCATGCTGTCCAGCTCCAGTTTCAGCTATAAGCTTCTTTTTACCCATATATTTGGCTAATAAGCCCTCACCCATACAATGATTTAATTTATGTGCACCAGTATGATTTAAATCTTCTCTTTTTAAATAAATTTGAACATTACCTAAGCTTCTAGATAATCTTTCACAATGATAAACTGGAGTAGGTCTACCTTGGAACTCTCTACGAATTCTTCTCAATTCATTAATAAATTGAGCAGACTTACATATAGTTTTATACGCTGTATCAACCTCTTCAAATGCTTTTTTTAGTTCTTCATCAATATAACAACCACCAAATTTACCAAAATATCCATTTTCATCAGGATAATTTTTTAAATACACTTCAAAATCCACATTTTTCAATTCCATAACCATTCCCCTTTTCACTATATATTTTCAACTCGCTCTTTTAAAAATAAAAAAAGCCCTTATAAAAGGACGAGTTTTTTACCCGTGGTACCACCTTTTTTGCTAAAAAGCCACTCACTAAAGCTATAACGCCAGCTCGCGTCCTCGGCTACTACCTTCACCGAAGCCCTCAAAGGTCCAAAACATAAATTCAAGCTATAATGATTTCACCATCCATTATTCTCTAAGAGCTCGACAAATATATCATTCCTTTTCATCAGTTTATTGTATTTTAAAATTTATTCGAATAAAAGTCAACAGTTTGAACGTTTTTCGTTTTAAAATTTTATTTTTAAAGACAAAATAAAAACAAAATACTTTCTTAAAAGAAATATTCAAAATTTTATTTTCCGTACACTCGGAAAATAAACTAAAATTTTGTTGAAAAATAAACTTATTAATTTTATAATGTATATATATATATATTAATTTAAGGAGAAGAAAAATGAAATTTTTTAAAGAATTTAAAGCATTCATTACAAAAGGCAATATCTTAGATATGGCTGTCGGCGTTATTATTGGTGGTGCATTTAATACAATCGTTACTACTCTTAATAAGCAAATTTTAATGCCAGTTGTTAATTGGGCATTATCATACATCCCAGGTTCTGAAAATGGATTATACACAATCATGGGCAACTCAAAGCTAATTGACACAACAGGCTTAACTGCTGAAGAAGTTTTAGCTGCACAAGCTGCCGCAACATTAGGTCCAGATGGAAACTACTATACTATCTTAAACTATATTGATTGGTCAGCATTCATAGAATCTATTATCAACTTCTTATTCATTGCATTAACATTATTCATTATCGTTAAGGTTGCTAAGACAATGGCTGAAAAGCGTGCTGCATTCGAAGCTAAGCTTGCTGCTGAAAAGGCTAAAAAGGAAGCTGAAGAAAATCCAGTTGTTGAAGCTGAACCAGAGCCTCAACCTGAACCAGAGCCAACACCAGATCCAGTTGTATTATTATTAACTGAAATCAGAGATAGCTTAAAGAAAACTGAAGAATAAAGCTTAAACATCATACCTCAGGTATGGTGTTTTTTTTTATAAAAAATACCTGAATATGATATGATGCTTCCAAAGTAGACAAAGAAAATAATTAAAAGGCATGACACCTAACGAGGTCAGATATCATGCCAATTGTAACTTTATTTACTTTTAATTATTTTTTATACACCGTGTCTACTTGACAAGGGGCAGTTCTTACTACTTTTTCATGTGCGACCAAATTAATGTTATAATTTGACCCGGTATCCCTAATAAGTACACTAGCCACATATCATAAAAGCCGACTATGATAAATGTCAAATGAAATGCGCACAAGAATGTCCACATTAGGAATGTAATAATTATGTAATTTCTTTTTCTATTAAACCAAATAGAATTAAATATTAGCCATACAATACAAGTTACAGGAATAGCATATATAAATGATATCCACACACCAGTCAGGCTAGGATTTGCAATTTTCAAAACTACAAATACTAGCGTTGCTATAAACCAAACTAATAACACACTTAATAAGGTAATTACAGCTTGAGCTCTAATATTTTTCTTTTTCTTTTCAGCTGCAATTTCAACTGGATGCTCCTCTTCAAGTAAATAATTGATAGAAACATCAAACATGTCAGCAATTTGCTTTAAAACGATTATATCTGGTAAGGATTCTCCTCTTTCCCATTTTGATACTGCCTTATCAGAATAACAAAGCTTATCTGCTAGCTCTAGCTGTGTCATTTTTGCTGAAGTTCTTAAATCAGCTATATTTTTAGCTATTATTTGCTTAAGATTATCCATCAAATCACCCCTTTTGCGTATTGTAATTATATCATAATATATCGATTTTTGAAATAATTTTTGTAATAAATAAACCGAATTAGAATTTAATCCAATTCGGTTTTTATTAACTATTCTTGACTATCTAATAATTTGTTATATTCAGCAAATACATGATCAATTATTTCTTCATCTAAAACAATTGTGTATTTACCCTCATCTCCATCCATTTCTAAATGGAATACTAAAGCCTCATCCTCTTCCATTCCTTCAATAAGCTCAGTGGGTTGTAAAATAGAATAGAATTCACCTTTATAAGAAATTCCTGCGATTGTAACAAATTCGATTTCTTCTCCATCAGTTGTTGTCAAAACGATTAAATCTTCATCTTCATACATATTAAATTTCCTCCTGTATAAGTTGTGGTGCTATATAAATATTTTAGCATATAGATTTTTCAAATACAACAAAAAAAGGATATCCGAAGATACCCTTAATTTTTAATAGAATTATTCAATAATGTCAACTACTGAACCAGCACCAACTGTTCTACCACCTTCACGGATTGAGAACTTAGTACCTTGTTCCATAGCGATTGGGTGAATTAATTCAACATTCATAACTGTGTTATCACCAGGCATTACCATTTCTGTACCAGCTTGTAATTGGATGATCCCAGTTACGTCTGTAGTACGGAAATAGAATTGTGGACGATAGTTAGAGAAGAATGGAGTATGACGGCCACCTTCTTCTTTTGATAATACGTAAACTTGAGCAGTAAACTTAGTGTGTGGAGTTACTGACTTTGGTTTAGCTAATACTTGACCACGTTGTACTTGATCACGGTTGATACCACGTAATAATACACCAATGTTGTCACCAGCTTCAGCATAGTCTAATAACTTACGGAACATTTCAACACCAGTAACAACTGAAGTTTGAGTTTCCTTAATACCGATGATTTCAACTTGGTCACCAACCTTAACTGAACCACGTTCAACACGTCCAGTAACTACTGTACCACGACCTGTGATTGTGAATACGTCTTCGATTGGCATTAAGAATGGCTTAGCGTTATCTCTTTCTGGAGTAGGGATATACTCATCAACTGTAGCCATTAATTCTTCAACTTTTGCAACCCATTCAGCATCGCCTTCAAGAGCCTTTAAAGCTGAACCACGGATAACTGGAATGTCATCTCCTGGGAATTCATACTCGCTTAATAATTCACGAGTTTCCATTTCAACTAGGTCGATTAATTCTTCATCTTCAACCATGTCGCACTTATTTAAGAATACAACTAAACGAGGTACACCAACTTGACGAGCAAGTAAGATGTGTTCACGAGTTTGAGCCATTGGTCCGTCTGTAGAAGCGATAACTAACATACGCCCATGCATTTGAGCAGCACCAGTCATCATGTTCTTAACGTAGTCGGCATGACCTGGACAGTCAACGTGTGCATAGTGACGAGCAACTGTTTCATACTCAACGTGAGCTGTATTGATTGTGATACCGCGCTCTCTTTCTTCTGGAGCAGCATCGATTGAACCATAGTCCTTAGCTTGAGCTAGACCTTGCTTAGCTAATACGTTAGTAATAGCAGCTGTTAATGTAGTCTTACCATGGTCTACGTGTCCGATTGTACCAATGTTAACATGTGGTTTAGAACGGTTAAATTTTTCCTTTGCCATTTTAAATGGTCCTCCTATAATTAAATATTTTATTAACAAATTTTTACCAATTAATATTTTACCCTAATTGGCGAGGGTTTTCAAGTCATATTTTATAATATAACTTAATTATTATGCTCTTTTCTTAACAATTTCTTCTTGTACACTTCTTGGACAAGCTTCATAGTGATGCATTTGCATTACGAAGTTACCACGTCCTTGAGAGTTTGAACGAAGAGCTGTTGCATAACCAAACATTTCTGCTAGTGGAACGTATGCACGAATCTTCATACCGTTACCACGCTTTTCTTGAGATTCAAGACGGCCACGACGGCTTGTTAAATCTCCGATTACATTACCCATATATTCTTCAGGTACTGTAACGTCTACTTCCATAATTGGCTCAAGTAAAGCTGGCTTACACTTATCCTTCATTGCCTTAACAGCAAGTGAAGCTGCAACCTTGAATGCCATTTCAGATGAGTCAACCTCATGGTATGAACCATCGAATAATTCAGCCTTGATGTCGATTAATGGATAACCAGCAAGTACACCGTTAGGTAATGCTTCTTGTAATCCCTTGTCAACAACTGGGATGTATTCTCTAGGTACTGTACCACCAACTACGCTATCAACGAACTCATAGCCCTTTTCTGGGTTTGGAGCAAATCTTACCCAAACGTGACCATATTGACCACGACCACCTGATTGACGTACGAACTTACCTTCACACTCACCAACTTGAGTGATTGTTTCACGGTAAGAAACTTGAGGAGCACCAACGTTAGCAACAACGTTAAATTCTCTCTTCATACGGTCAACAATGATATCTAAGTGTAACTCACCCATACCAGAAATGATAGTTTCACCAGTTTCAACATCTGTGTATGTACGGAATGTTGGATCTTCTTCAGCAAGCTTAGCTAAAGCTGTAGACATCTTTTCTTGGTCAGCCTTAGTCTTTGGCTCAACAGCAACAGAGATAACTGGCTCAGGGAATACCATCTTTTCAAGGATAATAGAACCCTTTTCAGAAGCTAATGTATCACCTGTAGTTGTACCCTTGAAGCCGATTGCTGCTGCGATATCACCAGCAAATACTTCCTTAATTTCGTTACGAGAGTTAGCATGCATTTGCATGATACGTCCTAAACGTTCCTTAACACCCTTAGTTGTGTTTCTTACATAAGAACCTGATGTTGCAGTTCCTTGGTAAACACGGAAGAATGTTAACTTACCAACGAATGGGTCAGTCATTACCTTGAACGCTAATGCTGCGAATTCACCATCATCTGTTGGATGAACTAATACCTCATTACCATCTTCATCTTCAGCCTTAACAGCTGCGATATCAGTTGGAGCTGGTAAGAAGTCAATTACGTAGTCTAATACTCTCTTAACACCCATGTTCTTGAATGCAGAACCACATAGAACAGGGAAGAAATCAACTGCTAAAACAGCTTTACGAATAACAGCCTTAATCATATCTGCAGGAATTTCTTCACCTTCAAGATATAACATAGCTAATTCGTCATCAAATTGAGAAATAGTATCAATTAATACTTCTCTCTTTTCAGCACAAATATCAACTAGATCAGCTGGAATATCTGTAACTGTATAATTTTCATCAGGCTTGCCATCATATAAGTAAGCCTTCATTTCGATTAAGTCAACAGAACCCTTAAATTGATCTTCTGCACCAATTGGCCATTGAACTGCAGCAGCAACTGCACCTAAACGGTCATGGATAGTGCTGATAGAATATTCGAAGTCTGCACCAATCTTGTCCATCTTGTTAACGAAAACAATACGTGGAACATTGTAATCAGTAGCTTGACGCCATACTGTTTCAGTTTGTGGTTCAACACCAGCTTGACCATCTAGTACTGTAACAGCACCGTCTAGTACGCGTAGTGAACGTGAAACCTCAACTGTGAAGTCAACGTGACCTGGAGTATCGATGATATTAACTCTATGCTTCTTCCAAACAGCTGTAGTAGCAGCAGAAGTAATTGTGATACCTCTTTCTTGCTCTTGAGCCATCCAGTCCATTGTAGCACCACCATCATGTGTTTCTCCAATCTTGTGAATCTTACCAGTATGGTATAAGATACGTTCTGTAGTTGTAGTCTTACCAGCATCGATGTGAGCCATGATACCGATATTACGAGTCATTTCTAAACTAAATTCTCTTGCCATTGTAGTTTTCTCCTAAAAAATTACCAACGGTAGTGTGCGAAAGCCTTATTAGCTTCAGCCATTCTATGTACTTCTTCACGCTTCTTGCATGAACCACCTAAACCATTAGCTGCGTCCATGATTTCCTTTGCTAACTTCTCGTCCATAGTCTTATCACTTCTTAAACGAGAATACTTAACTAACCATCTTAAAGCTAAAGTTTGCTTTCTTTCTGGTCTAACCTCAACTGGTACTTGATAGTTTTGACCACCGATACGACGGCTCTTAACTTCAACAATTGGGCTAATGTTTTCTAAAGCTTTATTGAATACTTCAAGTGGATCTTGACCTGTTTGTTTTTGAATACGATCAAATGCACTATATAAAATTGTTTGTGCTGTACCCTTCTTACCATCTAACATAATTGCGTTGATAGTTCTTGTAACTACCTTTGAATTATATATTGGATCTGGAAGCACGTCTCTCTTTGCAATATGTCCCTTACGAGGCATGAGCGATTCCTCCTTTTATATTTTAGATTTTTAGATTTTGAATTTTAATATTTTTTTACTTCTTTGCTTTTGGTCTCTTAGCACCGTATTTAGAACGAGATTGCATTCTGTTATTAACACCTGTAGTATCTAATGCACCACGTACGATGTGATAACGAACACCCGGTAAATCCTTAACACGTCCACCACGGATAAGTACTGTACTGTGTTCTTGTAAGCTATGACCTACACCTGGGATGTAAGCTGTAACTTCGATACCATTTGTTAAACGAACTCTGGCATACTTTCTTAAAGCTGAGTTTGGTTTCTTTGGTGTCATTGTAGTAACACGTGTACAAACACCACGCTTTTGTGGTGAAGGAAGCTTTGTATACTTCTTCTCTAAGCTGTTAAAACCAATACCTAAGCTTGGTGATTTAGACTTAGAAATCTTGTCCTTTCTTCCATTACGTACTAATTGTTCAATAGTTGGCATAAATTGATTTTCTCCTTTCACTTATGACATGTGCTTATCTATTTTTCATTATAACTAATGTTAAATGCTCGACAGCGGTTCTATTATATCAAATATTTATTTTATGTCAACAAAATTTTAACTTTTTTTTGAAAGTTTTTTCTTCCTTTCGATACACGGAAAAAAGTTGAATACAAAAAACAGCTTATTTAAGCCATTTTTTCATTTTTTATCATTTTTGAAAATTGTAAGGTTTTTATTCGATGATACACCGAAAAAAGTTGAACGTGCGAGACTATATTAATATTGAAATAAAAATATGTTTGTAGTATCATATATATATCATTTATTTAAGGAGATAACCAATATGAACGACAAAATGTTCCAATTAGGAAATAATAGATCAATAATTCGCGAGCTTTTCGAATTTTCTAAGACGCAAAAGGCTATTTTAGGTGACGATAAGGTGTTCGACTTCTCTTTAGGAAATCCATCAGTACCACCACACGAAATGGTTAATAAGGTTTTAGTTGACCTTTTACAAAATGAAAACCCATGCTTTGTACATGGCTATACATCTGCTCCTGGCGATATTGAGGTCAGAAGCCTTATCGCCGAAGATTTAAATAATAGATTTGGTACAACCTATACAACTAATATGCTTTATATGACATGTGGCGCTGCTGCATCATTATGTATAACATTTAGAGCATTAACTGAAAACAGCTCAAATGAAATTCTTGCGATTGCGCCATACTTTACAGAATACAAGGTATTCGTTGAATCTGCAGGAGCTACATTTAAGATAGTACCAGCAGATTTAAAAACATTTGAAATTAATTTTGAAGAATTAGAAAAAACTATTACACCTAATACAATTGGTATTATAGTTAATTCTCCAAACAATCCTTCTGGTGTAATTTATAAGGAAGAAAGCATAAAAAAGCTTGCACAAATTTTAGAAGACAAAGAAAAGGAATATAACCATCCTATATATATAATATGTGATGAGCCTTATAGAGAAATAGCTTATGACAATATTATTGTTCCACATATTCCTAATTATTATAAGAATACTATTATTTGCTATTCTTATTCGAAGAGCTTATCATTACCTGGAGAAAGAATCGGATATATTCTTGTACCTGAGCAAATAGATAATTCTAAAAATATTTATTTAGCTTGTCTAGGTGCCGGTAGAGCATACGGCTACGTATGTGCTCCTTCCTTATTCCAAAAGATGATTTGTAAGTGCTATAACCTTACATCGAATATGGAAATGTATAAAGAAAATAGAGATTTAATTTATAATGGATTAACTAATTTAGGATTTGAATGTGTATATCCTGATGGAGCTTTCTATTTATTCGTTAAATCACCTAGCTCAGATGCATATGAATTTATGGAGCGCGCAAAGAATTTTAACATCATTGCTGTCCCAAGTGATCCATTCGGTGTTAAGGGATATGTTAGATTAGCTTATTGTGTTTCGAAGGAGACTATTATTAATTCATTACCAAGCTTTAAGCTTTTAATGGAAGACTATAATAAATAAAGAAAAGGAAGTGAATTTCACTTCCTAAATGTCCGCATAGTTAAATGGATATAACAAGTCCCTCCTAAGGACTAGTTGTAGGTTCGATTCCTACTGTGGATGCCAGAACAAAATTAAGCCACTCAAAATAGAGTGGTTTTTGTTTTTTATATATGTATGATTATTTTAAATAGTTCCTATAACAATACCACATAATGTGGTCTAATTGACTCTTGCTTATATCTTGTTCAAGACACTTATGAAGCTCAGACATTAAATAGTGGAATTCGGCATAGCTTATATTATAATGATTCATTGTATGATGAGTTAATAAACATCCTTTCATAGCTTGCTTTCGATCAAAGTTTATATATTTTTTATCTTTTATAACAATTTCAAATTCCACACTATAAGCATCTAAATAAAATGGTAAAACATGAGCAACATACCAATCATAAATATAATATTTATTATGTGCTTCTCCAATAATGTACTCACCTAAATACTTACAAACCTTACTACACAAGCTTAGTATTCTTTTTCCAGCTTGTCTCATTATTTTATCAGGTAAATTTACATCTCCATTCGCTAAATCATTATAAAAGTTATTTTCAGGATTACCAATATATTCTATTATTTTTTTGAATGCCGCTCTATTAAAGCGCCATACATTAGTAGAATTTTCATAATCTATCAATCTTATAAGGTGCTCATACGCTCTTTTTGTATTCAAATTAGAAACATCACTAAAATCGATATTTAATATTTCTTTATAATATCCACATACATATTTAGTGCTCGGAAAATAAGAATCGGAATTTATTTTAGCTTCAACGAAATTTGAATTATCTTTAGTTAAAGCTACTAATATACCATCATTAGCTGTTCTAACGTTATTTAAACATTCCAGGTTCCCTTCTACACATAATCTTTTTAAAAAATTATTTTGTTTTGATAACTTCTTATCCTCCTCATTTTTGGCACATGGATAATATTTAAGCACCTCTGTTTCATATGTCGGAATATCATTTTTAACGAATTTAAAGCCATTTTCAGTTTCTTCAGCAACAAATCCGCTCTTAAGCTTAAATTCTATTATTTCATCATTATCCTCTCTAGCCTCACTAGGAAAAAGCTCTTTTAGCTTAACATACGTTTCTTCTTTATATTGATCTATTATTTCTGTTTTACTTAGTTCAAAATCAGCATTTTCTATTTCAAAATATTTTACCGATAAGAATTTAATAAAGCTATTGCTTATTTTAGCCATTTCCCCACATCTCCTTATACAAATAGTAATTTTAATTATCTATTATTTTACCATACATTCATAAACTAATAAAGAAAAAGCTTTATCTAACAAAAGATAAAGCCTTATACATACAATATATTTGATTTTATAAAACCTTAGAGAAGAATTCTTGTAATCTATCTGTTTTTGGATTATTGAATATCTCCTCAGGAGTTCCATCCTCAAGTATTTGCTTTTGATCAACAAATAATACTCTAGTTGAAATTTCGCGTGCGAATTTCATTTCATGTGTAACGATACAGATTGTCATACCAGACTCTGCAACCTCTTTAATAACCTGTAATACCTCTTTTACCATTTCTGGGTCTAAGGCACTTGTAGGCTCATCGAATAGCATAACATCAGGATTCATTATTAATGATCTTACAATAGCAATTCTTTGCTTTTGTCCACCAGATAATGAATTTGGATATGCATCAATCTTGTCTAATAAATTTACTCTTTCAAGTAATGTAATTGCTTTTTCCTTGGCTTCATCCTTACTCATTTTATTAAGTAATACAGGAGCCAGTGTCATATTTTCAAGAACTGTTAAATGTGGAAATAATTCAAATTGCTGGAAAACCATTCCCATATGCTCACGCACTTGATTAATATTCTTTTCTGTTACAAGCTCATCTTTAAAATATACCTCTCCCGATGTAGGAACAACTAATCTATTCATTGTTCTAATAAGTGTAGATTTACCTGAACCAGATGGTCCTATAATTGTAACGATTTCACCCTTTTTGATATGTAGGTTAACATCCTCTAATACTACTTTCCCCTTAAAGGCTACAGAAACATTTTCAAATTTAATCATTATTTTAATAGCTTCCTTTCTAAAAGAGATAATAATTTAGTGATTCCAAATACAATTACAAAATAAGAAGCACCCATAACTAAATAAACAAACATATAATCATATGATGAGTTTGCTATCTTTCTAAACGCTAACGTTAAATCGAATGAAGCAATGAAGCCCACAACTGAAGTTTCCTTAATTAACGCAATAAATTCATTTCCTAAGCTTGGTAAAGCATTTTTAATAGCTTGTGGAAAGATTACTCTAAACATAACTTGTGAATAAGATAGGCCTAAGCTTCTACCTGCCTCCATTTGCCCTAATGGTACTGAATTAATACCGCCTCTTAAAATTTCAGACACATACGCACCTGAGTTAAGACCGAATGCTAGCATTGCTATAAAAATTGGATTACCCTTATATGATGAAAATATAACGAAATAGATAATTAAAAGCTGTACTACTGCAGGTGTACCTCTAAAAATACTTACATACACCTTGAATATTTGCTTAAGAATTATAACGAAAATATTATTATCATTTAATCCTGAAACAATACATGTAATACCACCTAAAATGACACCTACTAAAAAGCCGACAAGAGTTATTAATAATGTATTTGCTAATCCTTTGAAAACCTGTAAATAATTATTATCATCTAAGAAATTTTTATCAAAAGAATCCCAAATTACATTACCATTTAAAGCTAAAGCTAATATAATTACTGTTACAACTATTCCTAATAGGGATAATTGAACTATTCTTTCCTTCTTTACACTACTCATGATAATTATTCAGTATAATATTTGTTTACGATTTCGTCAAACTTACCAGAAGCCTTAATTGAAGCAATGAATGTATTTAACTCAGCAACTAAAGAGTCATTACCCTTAGCAACTGCGATTGCATATTCTTCTTCAGTTAATACTACATCTAATACTTTAACATTACTAAACTTAGATGCTAAAATTTGAGCTGGTGCAGCATCGATAATTACAGCGTCAATTTGACCATTTGATAATGCGTTAGTAGCGATACCACCATTGTCATATGTTTGTACCTTTGTGTTAGCGATACCCTCGAATTCCCAATCAGCATCACCCTCAGCATAATATTGACCAGTTGTACCTCTTTGAACACCAATTGTAGCCTTATTAGCTGATAATGCAGCTAAGATTTCTGCTTCAGTAGTTAATGAAGCATATGCGCTATCAGTTCTAACGATTACTACTTGGTTAGCTGTATAATATGAATCAGAGAACGCTAATGTTTCTCTTCTCTTATCATTTGCAGTAATAGCAGCTATAGCTATGTCTGTTTTATTAGTTGAAACGCTTAATAAAGCAGCATCAAAATCTTGATCCTTAATTATGCATTCAACACCTAAATGCTCAGTTGCAAATAAGCTGATGATATCCATATCAATACCAACAAAGTTTGAACCTTCCTTATATTCAAATGGAGCAAATTCAGCATTTGTTGCAACATATAACTTACCATCTTCCTTAATTTGGTCTGCAGTTCTAAATCCTGAACCTCCACAACCAACTAAGCTTATCATAAATGCTGATACAACAGCTAAAATACCTAATTTATTTAATCTCATATCTTTTTTCCTCCTTTATTTACATTTACTATGTAAGTATATCACTTTATTTTATTTTGTAAAGAATTTAATTATATTTTATATAATTTAAATTTAAAAGGGCTTCTTTTTTAAAGAAACCCCAATTTTATTAGTTAATTTTTGATTTTATATATTCGTCAATGCCTTGAGCAGCTGTCTTACCAGCACCCA
>JAZQVB010000215.1:0-3901 GCA_045631605.1 Anaeroplasma sp. | reverse complement strand
CCTGTTAGGCTATATGAGGAAATATAGCTATTCATGATATCACCATTTGAATCTACAAATGATATACCATATTTAGAAATATTAGAATTTGTCTTAAAAGTATCCCAGCTTATAGCTGATGTATAATTTACACCATATTCTGTCGTATCATCAACATAAATTTTCTTTTTAACTATCTTTAATGTTGCTGCTAATACAGATTCCTTAGATGTATAATAATATCCATCTGGGAATGTACTTTGAATTATACTTATCTCAATCGTATATTCACCAACCGCTGTAGGCGCGCTAGTTGTACCTTGTGATGAGCCTGATGAATAATAAATTGTAAGCTTTAATCCATTAGGGGCAACCGCACCATTTATAACATCAAGCTTCTCATTTCTAATAACATATGAAATATAATCACTTACATCGAATTGTGAACCTGAATATTCAACCTCGATATTAGATTCTAATTTAATTGTAATATATAAATCAGCATCATTAATTGTAAGCTTTGCTTGTAATTCTAAATCTATTTCATTATAGTTTAGAGTATCTCCTGTAAATGTCGCAATTACAGTATATTCTCCTGCTTCTACTGCGCCATTTCCAGCACTACCATTTATCTCATAATGAACATTTACACCATTTGGTAAAGTACCAATAATTGAAATAGTATGTAATAAGCTATCAAAATCACAGTTATAATCAGTCATAAAAATACCAGATAAATCATATGTAGCCTTTTTAATCTCATATGATTTTGTATTTTCACAAGCTAAATTATAGTTAGAATCTAAAATTTTAGCTGTTGCAGTGTATAATCCTGCATTTTTAAATTCGCCGCTCATTGTTATATTACATAATTGAGCTGTACCATTAACATCAAGATATGATGCTGTTACACCCTGCATATTACCAGTATATGTGTAATCATTATTACTCCAATTAATTACTGTTATATCAAATGCCTTAATTGAAATATAGGCAGTCATAACATCTGGTGTATTATAATTTTGTGATGTTGTAGTAAAGATGGCAGTAACAAGAACACTTCCATCATTTACATTTGTAGCACTACCAGTATATGATACCTCTAATGAAATTCCGTCAAGACCTACAGGTAAGCTACCTGTAATTTGAATTGATTGGCTTAATCCGTTATATACCTTTTTTGTATCACTAAATGATATATTAGACATATCATATGATGCTTTACTAATAACAAATTCATATTTTAAAATATCAATAGTATTATCATCCCACTCATAATTGTCTGTATCATTTAATGAAACTAACACCTCATACTCACCAGCATTAGTATACTTATTATTAGAGATAGTATATAGCTCATTTAAAGCTATATTATATGTATATTCTTCGTTATTATATACATAATTTGTGTTATCTATAGCTGGCTTATAAACTACACATTTTTCAATTGTATAGGTATAGCTGCTATTTATAATATTATAATTATATGCAAATTCTCCATTTAAATTTGCATTAACATCATAGCTTCCTGCATTCTTAAAATCTACAGCTGTGCTATTTTGAGTAATAATAATATCAATTGCAACATCATCATAAATAGGTGTAACAATTGTAGGCTTTGTTATTTGTTGAATATCCTTATTATATTCAAATTTTTGAGCTGGCCATGACAATGTAATATTTAATACATTAATTTCAAATGCTACGCTATATTCTTCCTTTAATACATAATTAGCTGAATCATTACCTGTTAAGCTATCACATACTGCAGAATAGCTACCTACATTTCTCTTTGCATCTCTAACTACTGGAATACAATCATCCTCATCATATACTCCGCTTAAGATAGCCTGTGGAATATGATTATTTCCATCAAAAATAAAGCTTGTATTTTCCCAGCTTGAAACAGCTATTTCCTTTGGATAAATTTCAAATGCTGTTGATAAATTTGATGTAGGCATTTTATAGTTGTTAGCCTTATCTCCAGTAAAGCTAATTAATGTAATGTTATAATTACCAACATTTCTAGCACTACCATCTAATGTAGCTGTTAAAACATCATTTGAAACTTTATTTTCAAAGCTAATTGTAGGTATTTGCTTATTTGAATTATATTCTGATGATATATCAGTCCAGCTAATAATTAGCTCTAATTTTGATACAGTTAAAATACCAGTATTATAAATAATATTATAGTTATTACTTTCTAATCCTGATAATAATATTTGATACTCTCCAATATCAGAACCGATAATATAACCAGAATAATCATATACTAATGAACCAATAATATCATTATTATTTTCATTATCTTGACCAACAAATCCAGAATAATTTATTAATGAGTTTGTTACCTCATCACCATAAATAATTTCTTGATTATTTGGTGTAATATATAAATCAATTGGATTAATTTTATAATTAAAGCTTAATCCAGCCTCTGGTAATACATAATTACCTGCTGCCTCATTAGATAATACTAGGCTTTCAATAGATATATTGTAATCACCTGCATTAATGGCAGACATTACAATTTGGTTATTATAAGATATTGATAGCTTATAGCCAATATCATTAATATCCTTACTTAGGGTATTAGTTAATGTAATAATTTCATTATATAATGTACCATCATTTTTAATTTGTTTGTATGATGTATAATTTGATACTAAATTATTAAATTCAGCACCAATAGTACGAGGCTTAATTTCATATAAGCCTAATGAATTAGCACTTAATTCATAATTTGAATTAGATAAATCCATTATTTTTCCAACATAGCTTCCAGCATTTATAGGTTCAACTTGATTAAATAAGCTATTATTAAAATCATTTAATGTATATACTGAAATATTAGATGATAACATATCCAATGTATCAGTACCCTTTAATTTAGATTCATTATAATATACTGTAGGCTTATGAATATTGCCATTATATGTTGGTGAATAATTATTTATAATTTCTATATCATTTGTTAAGGCATATGAATTAAATCCTACATCCATTAATTGAGCTGCAATAACATACTGAGTAGAATCAAAGCCATCCTTAATTAAATAATTATCGCTTCTATCACCCGATAAATATGCATTGGCTGTATAAATGCTCTTGCCAGCTAATAGTGAGCTTGCTGCGTTATTTACATTGGCTTGATTATTATAAGAGCTCTCAGTTAGTAAAACATTGATAAGATTTATATCTCTTGCAAATATCATACCTTCTGCAAATTCCACATTAGGTGCAACATAATTATTTAATCCGTTATATTCCATAACGTAATTAAATTGCTCTGTACTTCTATCTGATGTATATACTAATTCAATTTGGTATGGATTAACTGTAAATGTATTACTTGGATTTAATACATTATAGTTTTTATTATTAAATTTAATAGATACAGTATATGTGTCCGCGTCAATGATTTCATCAACTATACCGTACTTTAATCCTGTATATGTAAATTCGTAATCATTAGTGTCATATGCACCAAAATTAATATTTGGATATTGAGGATTACTATTATAATCTACATTTAAATTAGACCAATTTAATTCTACATTCTGAGGATTAATAACAAATTCACATGAATAATATTCATTATTCTGTTTTTTAAAATTATAATTATCCTTTGATGTACCTAAAATATCAATTAGTTCTAACTTATAGCTACCTGCATTAATCGGATATTCACCCTCAGCTAAGGCTTGATATTCTCCATTTATTAATTGATAGAATTTATAAACAGGTGTTAATACATCACCAGCTACTATATTATCAAAGCTTATATTAGGATAATGACTTGATTTATCATATGTATAAGGAGCATCATAATCCCAATTTCCCTCTTTAATTAAATCTCTTTTTAATATAATAAATGATGTATTAAATTTATTATTATCTGTTTCAATCAAATTATAAT
>JAZQVB010000214.1:0-4081 GCA_045631605.1 Anaeroplasma sp. | reverse complement strand
TATAAGCTACTCCATTACGATATTTATCTAAACTACACGTATTAGGATTATATCTATTAGATAAGCCTAAATAAGCTAAATCTATTTGTTTTTTCGTTATTTCTTTATCTATACCAAAGCCAAAATAAGCTAATGCTTCCTTTGTTCTTTCTTCTAATTTTGTCATAATAACCTCACCTCGAATATATAATACAATAAAATTATGTAGTAATTATGTGAATTTTGTATTAAATTTACTATTGTTCAATAATTATTACATTAACCTTCTTACTCAATACTGTACAGGCATCTAAGGCAATGAATTCATCAGTAATGTATGGATTATGATTTTCATATCTTTTATCATTATTAAAATGAGTATTAAAATCACAGGCATGCCAATGTCCACATACTATTTGCTTATCAGGAATAAATACCTTTTGTTGAGCCATTTGAAGGCTATTAACCCATCTTGAATCAGCCCATTCATATCCTTCTACATTTTCTAAATTTGTATAAGCACAGAACTTTTCTTTTTCATAATTATAGTATCCTGGAGCCCATCCATGAACAAAAACATTATTTTTAGTTTCAAAATAGTTTACTGTTTCATTTAAATAATCAAATATTTTAGAACCTCTAGCGTGTAATACACATTCATGCCAATTACTATATGCTGAATCAATATCATATGATAATCCACTTGTTTTATTAGCTAATCTTATAATTGTATCAAATGTACCATTAGTAACATCATAATGGGCAGGATTTCTTTGATAGCATAATAATTGGTATAATAAATCCTCATGATTACCTCTAATAAGTATTTTACGCTCTAATGATAATAAATATTCAATAACCTCATTAGGCTGAGTTCCTCTATCAATAACATCACCTAATGATATTAATGTATGCTCCTTATTAAATTTATCAAATCCGGCTTTATTTAACGCTTCTATCATTTCATCATAAAAGCCATGAACATCTGCAATAACAAAATATTTCATATTAATCACCTATATTAAGATAGCATATTTTTATATTTTTTCAGCCCAAAAGAAAAACAACCCATAATATTATGAGTTGTTTTGTCATTAATAATCCTTACTGAACAATGAGCTACCAATTGTTGAATCACTTGATGCAATCGTTACAGTTGGACAATTACTAAATGTATTATCAGTAATTGTAGTATTCTTTACTATAATTTGAGATAACGATGTACACTTATCAAATATACCTGAATATAAATATACTGTTGTTCTACCTGTAAGTGCTAATGACGATTGCTTAGATGTTACTGAAGTTGAAGGAACATTTGTACAACTATCAATGATTAATTTCTTAACTGATAGATTATAGAATGCACCTGATTTTGTACCTGTATATGTATAACCAGTTAATATTCCACCTGTCCAGCTTGCGGTGATTGTTATACTTAACTTACTTAAATTCAAGCCATACAATAACATATTTTCATAATCTGGACCTGAATATTTGGCCTGATTTACTTGAGTCTGTGTCACCTTGTAATAATATTCACCATATAATGTAATATCTTCAGTAATTGTATATGATATACCACCAATATAATAGCTTGTTGAAGCACACTTGTTATCTGTAAACCATACCATAGTTTTATCACTATTATCACTATATGATGATAATGCTGGAAGTGATATAGATCCTGGCATATAGTAGCCGCTTATCTTGGCAGTATTATCCTCTGATAATGCTTGTGAGCTATATGTGATTTCTATCTTCTCCTCCCATTTACCATATAATGTAATATTACCATTTAATATTCCATCAAATTCTATAGTACAATCCTCATTCTTATACCACTTAACAAAATACATTTGCTTTGTTAAGTCATTATTATAATCATCAAAGCTTGGTGCTTGGTATTCACTAGCTCTAATGCTTACAACATATTGAGTATCAAGCTGTACTAGAGAATCAGTGTTATTAATCATATTATATTCTACAGCAAATGTTGTTGTACCCTTAGGATACCACAATGCATAAAGTGTTAAATCTCCACCATATAATTTACCTTCAAGTGAAGTAATATTATTAGTACATGCCTCATCAGTATACCAACCACCAAAGACTAATTCATCTGCTGATGTTGCAGGATCTAGCTTACTTGTCATAGCTACATTATATGTTGTTATATTGTTATTAGTAATATTATTACTATAAGCTGATGATAAATCATCTATTACTTCTCCATCAACTGTATATCTATTTATATATTCAACGTCATAATCTATTGGAGTAAATCCAGCGTAAATTATTGTTCCGGCATAATATTGATCATCTGGAGAAACCTTATGAAGCATATCTACATCATAGAACCATCCTTCAAAGTGATGATATGCCTTTGTTGCAGTATAGCTATTAATATTAGATATCTTACCACCAGATGTTATTGAAATACTTGTTGTTGAGCCTGTTAATGCTCCACCATTAGGATCTAATGTTACGTTAATAGTACCTGTTGAGTACCAGCAATATCCACTATCACCCGATGAATTATTATAAGCAATTGATTTATATGTACCTGGTGTTAATGTTCTTGTTGAAGCACCAATCGCAGTCTTAATTAATCCAGTTGTCTTTTCCTTCCCTGAGGCAAATACACCTTCTGTATTATAAATTAATTTATATTCAGATGTGGCAGCTCCAAGAATTTCAAGATTTGATGTAGCACTTCTTGTTACAATGTTACCACTAATTGCAGCATTAGCCTTAACAGTTATAGAACCATTTACAACTAACCTAGCATCATCCATATAATCATTCAATCTCGCACCAAAACCATAAGTAGCTTGAGTATAGCCAATTACACTACCACGTGATATTAACGTTAAATCAACACTTGTATCTAATGTTAATTTTGAACTGCTATCAATTGAGAATTCCGTACCTGGATAGAATTGATAATCTGATTTAGACAATGTTACATTTGCACCATATAATCCAATATTTTGATATGCAAATGGGAATGGCACTGATGTTGAAGAAATTACAGATGCTGAAATACCCATTATCTTAATTTCTAAAGACACCTTATCATCAATAAAATTACCATATAATTCAATAATATCCATTTGACCTAATTGCTGATTAGATCCAGTTATAGTATCTAAATATTTAGCATAATTTTTCTCTTCTGTAGTCGCACTATCTGATAACCATTTATCTGAAGTTTTAGCCTTCTTTACTGCGTAACCAGTAGAATCATTATATCTAAATAAACTATTTGATGTTCCATTTGGAGCTAAAATAGCTAATGATTGTTCTATCTTTTCATCACTAACATTCAAATATACATACGCTTTAATTGTAGAATTATTCTTAATAGTCAGTTCACATGATATATTATGTGCAGTCCATGAATTAAATGGAATTACCTTTAATGTTCTATCTAAAATACCATTAATTAATCCCGATGCAGCATTTCCACCAATCCAGTCATATATTCTCATACAATCCATAGCTGTTGAGCCTGTTTCTAGTGTAATTGATCCAGTTCCCTTGATATAACCATATGCATTTATAAATGTTCCTCTATTTGCAATAATATCACCACGATTCATAATTACTCCATGCTGCTTAATAGCAGTTGATGAAGCAATAGATGCACCAACTGTTAATTTTGCAGAATCATTCAATGTAATTTTGAATCCATTTGGAATCATAAGAGCCGAATAAACTAAGCTTCCTGTACCATTTGTATCATACTCAGTAATTCCTGTTGTGTATGGTACTAAGAATGTTCTACCATTAATTTCATATTCCTTATTGCTGTTAGTATATGATTTAGTTTGACCATTAATTGAAGTATACTCCCCAATATTATTGAAGCTTGTACCTATAAATGTAGAATTGTTTGCATATCCAGCAAATGAGATTGTACCACTTCCTGCAATTGCATCCTCTACAGTATAATAATCATTTGTATTGCCATTTAATGTGGCAGTTTTTACCTTTAATATTGCCGTATTATTAACTAATTCATAATTTGAATTTGTTAATGTTGCCGTAATATAAATTATATATGTACTACCAAATACATATGAATTTCCATTATATG
>JAZQVB010000213.1:0-12743 GCA_045631605.1 Anaeroplasma sp. | reverse complement strand
TATCAATTAATTCCTTAGAATAAATATATTGCTTATACTTATTTTCAAAGCTATCAAATTCATTTTTTAATTCAGTTAAAATATTAATACTATCCTCATATATCCTTATTTGATCTAGGAATCTATTTTGATAGAACGCTGAATTAGGATCAATAGCCTCTCCATTTTTAATATTCTCACTATCAAATGCGTAATATTTAATTTCAGCAGGCTTATATTTAGCATATTCATCTGTTATTTTAAATGTAGGTAAAATATCATTCATAGTAGACATTCTAAATATCTCTTGATTTACTCTACCAAATCCAATATAAACAACATTAATTTGCTTATCTGATTTAACTATACCCTTATCCGTATCAATAAATCCATTAGGTAAATATTTTGAAATTGGATTTTCATATACAAATTTTTGAGCTAATAGCTCATATCTATTAAATATATTAATATGAGATGATAATTCATAATTAGATAGGATCTTATGTTGAATTGACATTACCTTTTCTCTTTCGATTTCAACATATAATCTGAAGGAATTTAATTCCTTATATGTAGTTCTATAAAATAATTTAAACGGCTTAAATGAAATAAATTTAGTAACCTTAGTATTTAAAAATTCCTTAAATTCAGCGATATAATGAAGGTTTTCAGCATCATTACCAAATGAAATGAAATTATATTGCATAGCTCCTAATCTAAAATATTGCTTCTTTATGTTTTTAGCATTAAAGTCGCCCTTAATTAATGTATAGCCATTACTATATATTTCATTTTCCTTTTCCTTTTCAATATCACCTGATACCCAAATTATTACATTTTCAGGATTATTTTGTGAATACACCTCATAATCAGTCGTACCAATTATAATATCACAATCTCTTCTTAGCTTAATAAAGTTAAAGATAAAATTAGCTAATCTCTTAAATACTAAATTAAATAAATTTGAATATAAGAATATAATCGCAAGACCATATAAAATTGGAATAGATATACATAGTAGCTGACTGTCCTTAACATTTAGTAAATAAGATGTATTAACCTTAAATTTAACACCCTCAAAAGCTTCAAAAACTGATTTAAGCATTAAGTCTCCAAGTGTTAATCCCTCAAAAGCTTCAACGCCTTTAGCTTGTGAATATAAAAATACAGATAGATATAAGCAGGCAACAATTACTATTGGTGCTAAAAATTGTATAATAACATCTATTATTTTAAATATTCTAACAGCCCATATATTATCAATTTTTCTACCAAGCTTCTTAATTCTTATAACCCACATAAGAATAGAAATAAAGGCAAGAGCACATGCAAGAATTATGTATAATTCATAATCCTTTATTCCTATTAGATTTAAAATATCAGTCGTAAATATATTTTGCATATAGAGTAACCTCCAATTGTCTTCATTTAATTAATTATAACAATGAATTATTATTAATTCAAATAATTAATAATATTTTGTCAAAATATGTAAAGAAAAGATGCTTTACTAACAATTAAAAATACTACCATTGTTGTCATTTACAATGGTAGTATTTCATTGTTTATTTAATAATGTAACAAACATAAGTTTTTACTATCAGAAAATTTAATCTTGAATAGATCAACATAAAAGGATTTAATTTTATCCTTATATGTTTTTCTAACTAGATACCTACCTAGCTTTTTAAAATATCTTATAAACGCATTATATGTATCCTTGATTGTTTGTTTAAGAGCATCATTACTTACATCATAAAATAATGTATCTAAATGCTCATCAATTATTTGTTTTTTAGTTTTACCTTCTCTAGCCTCTATAGTCCTTTTATCATAGATACCTTTTTGTACAGTAAACCATTTTCTTACATCGCCACAAGAAGGAAACTCAGCCTTTCATCCTGTTCAAATAATTCAACCATATCTTCTACTCATCAATTTTAATCCAAAAATCATCCTCCGCCATTCTTCCTTCAGTTTTTTGAATAATCATAAACGGATCATAAAACGGCAAATTTAAATCTTTTAACACTAACTTCAATTTATCTCTACTCTCTGGAAAACATCTACTTTTTAAAAATTCTTCATAATCTTGATATGTTGGTTCTTCGATTCTGCCAAAAGCTCTAAACATTAAATTATCTGTATAATTTCTTATTTTTACTTTTTGATTTAATGTGTCTACATCTATAATTGTACATATAATTTGATTTTTCATATAATACAACCTTGTTCTATAAGCTTTTTTAGGAATTTCTAGCTTTTCTACATATTCTGGATTATTATCAATAATTTTCATTAATAACACAATAGGTCCAGTTATCTCAGTTTTGCCACTTTCCCATCTTTCAATTGTTGGTTTTGAAATCCCTATTAATTCAGCAAAGACTTTTTGAGACATACCTAGCTTAAATCTAATTCTTTTTATATCATCTGCAGTTGCATAGCTTGGAATTGCATATTTATTTTCAACCATAAAATCACTCCTCGAAATTATCCTGCCATCATTTTGATGGTAATTAAAGTGTTTTTTACCATCATTTTGATGGTTTTATTTTTTTACTAAGCTGATAATCCTATATACTTAGCATTCGTTTATTTCTTAATTTCTATGTAAATTTCAAGAGTAAGTAAAAGCTCATATAGTAGTTACCAACTATGGTGATTATTATATGAACTTTTCAGTATTGGTTATATTATGCTCATAGAAATAGTTTTTTTACGCGGCATTTTTGACACTTACGAACAAGCTACCACTGTGGCATATTATGATGGTAGCAAAATTTAATTTTTTTATTTTTTTATAATCCACTTGCCAGACTTATTAGATGTTTTGCTAGATATGTAGCCATTATCGTTCAATTCTTTTAATGCTCTTTTAATTGTAGCTAGTGACAATGAGCATGCATGAGCAATTTCTTCTCGATTTGAGCTTATATGATTTTTAATGTATGTCAGTACTTTTCTAGCATTAGCGGATAAATATTGATTTATCGGCTCATTTATCGGCTCATTTATCGGCTCATTTATCGGCTCATTTTTACTCTTCATTACTTCATTATCAAATGGAAGAATCACATTAATATAATTTGCATTTATATCGAAAACTTCTTTACCATACACATCTATAACATCCGGAATTCCGTGTCCTGTTTGTTCTGAATAATCTAAATCTGTTAATATTCTCATCAATGCTTTATTTCGCGGTGTGCTTACTCCCTTAAAAAACATTTCTTCACTTTCCCCAAACGGCAATCCACCATAAGATATAATTTCTATTCTATCTTCAAATATATATACTGCAGGTTCTACCCTTGTCCAATCATTATGAACAATAGCATTAATTAATACTTCTTTTAGACTATGCATATCCAACAAACGTTTATCGCATCTTTTTCCGCCTGTCATTATTGACATAGTATAATTTTCCGCTTCCAATCGATTTAACATTCTATCTATCGCTACTAACAAACATTGACATCCATATTCACTTTTTTCAATCAAGATAGATTTATCCTTACCCTGAAATCTTGCGACTTTAATTGAAATTCTATTATTATCACTCATTAATTCAGCTAGTAAATTATATTTACCATTACTAGTTAACAAATCCAAATTTTCTTCAAATGTTTCATCATTTAGATGATATCTCATTTCACTATAATATATTTTCAATTGTTTAAAACTAAATTTACTTTTTTTGCTTTCAATTTCACAAATATCCTTATTGGCCAAATATGTTTGAACGTATCTATTATTAATTTGTTCTTCTGTCATACTTCTGCAGCTTGTTCCTACTCTAATATAACAACCTTTTGCGCTTCTGCCATATTTATTAATATAATATAAGGCATTGCCCTTTTTCACCTCAACTTCGATAATAAATTTCTCATCATAAATTGCTTTAACTTTTATTAATTCTTGTGGATTAGGCAAAATAGCAGTCGCAATAATGTCAGCAATTTTCTTCATTGTATTATCGAGATTAACTGTATCTACACCATATATACTTCCATCATCGTCAACACCAATATAAATATAACCATCATGTGTATTTAAAAATGCAACTAACTCTTTTTCAAAAGTATCGTTCAAATTTCTTTTTAATTCTATATTTTCCGTTTCAATATACTTCATATTTTATTCCAACCTATTATCACTAAATTCTTCAATACTAAATTTTATGTACTCTTCTAAGCTATCTAGATATGTAGAAATAAAAGTTTGATTTCTCATTCCAAACTCACTTGTAACATTTATGTATAATGAATAATAAATTATATAATCTAAAGTATTTTCCAATTTATTTTAAGTTATATACCATTTTATTTTTAGCATCTTCACATATCTTTAAAATATACAATTTAAATAATTTATAATTTGCATTTAAATTTCCTTGTAATTTTACTACTAATCGTATAATTTCTTCCATAGCTCTTCGCCTAAATATTCTCTTTTTGCATTTAAATCTAAAAAGTACAAAAATATAAAATGTAGCTCTCTACCAAAAGTAATTACTATAAACATATCTCCATAAATTACTCCTGTATTAAAGTTAGGATCTTTATTCTCTTCTACATATTTATTTATTGCATTCTTAGCTTCAATAATATTATCCGTTTCTAATAATCTGACTGGATAAAACGGATTTCTAACTAAAATTAAATATTTTTTATCTTGAGTTTCCTTAAACATAATTACATTCCTCCTCTAACACTGCCAATATTTTAAAAATTCTCCAATTGTAAAATCTAATTCTTCAATTTCGTTACTTTTAAAAATTTCTTTAACTAATTTCGCATTAAATACATCATCTGGTCCCCATTTACCTACATATATTTCAAATTGAATTTGTTCTAATAGACTTATTAAGGATGGATTTTGTTTGCAAAAACGTCTCACACATCTTTTTTTATACTCTTTTTCCGAGTCTTTTGATTTATCTCTATTTTTATATCCATAACATGCATATGCATTTCTTTTAGTTTTGTAACCGTATCCTTGGGCATCATCAATAATCTCGCCAGTTAATTTATTAATAATAATATATCTTGGATTATATTCTTTATCTTCACTGCCACCTCTCACAACTTCAATTTCGTCATATTTACTCATTTTTTCATCTCCTTACCAAAACAATTATATGTATTATTTACATTTATTATTTTATTATGTACTTTCTATATTGTCAATAATTTAATGTATTATTTACATTTTTTATAAAATAAAGTATAATGATACCGGTGATAAATATGAATTTTGGTAAAAATTTAAAAAAATGCAGAAAAAGAGCTAATCTTAGTCAGGCAGAATTAGCAAAATTATTAGATATTAATCAGTATAATATTTCTTTTTGGGAAATAGGGCGTAGCGAGCCAAGCATAGAGCAATTAGTAAAGCTTTCTAATATTTTAAATGTTCCTACTGATTATTTATTAGGAAAAGATGTAATCATAGCGAACAATGAGGAAGAATTTCATACAATAACAAAGCATTTTCAACAAGATATTGAGGACGAAATGCTAAATGATCTTATTTCGTTATATTCTTCTATACCAAACGAAAAAAAGAAAGATTTATTACAGCTAGTTAAGTCGTTAACAAATCTTTCAAAATAATTCACGTTAATTAGACCATAATATGGTCTTTTTTTATTATATTAAAGGAAATATCCCCTTGTTGCCAAGGGGAATATTATTAATCTTCGTTTATTTCTTTATATCTTTGATATTCTTCATAGAATTCTTCAAAGTCTGAGAATTCATTATTTAGAATTACTGTATATTCAAGTAAGCTCTTAAGCACGCTTGCGTTAAACATACTATCGATAGGTGATGTATAATCACTACCTAATGATAATCTTGATGATAGGATCTTCTTATATCCTTCCTCGTTATTGTATTTATCTGTAATAACCTTAGATAAATCTACACCTAATTGCTTAGGAACCTTAATTTGAGCAAGTAATGATTTGATTTCCTCATTTGGGTGATTTGAATCCTTTTTAGCTAATCCTGTTAAATAAGGAATAGAATTAGAATTTTTAAGAATGAAGTCTTCAATTAATTCCTTAATTAAATCATCTAATCTATTATCATATTTCTTATTAATAGCATCAATTTCATCATATCTTGTTAAATATTCATTATTGCTATTACAGATGTCTAATACATCCTCTTTTTCTAATAGCTTAAATAAGGTAAATGTATTTTCATCCATGTTTCTAATTGGGCTAGCCTCTATTTTAATAACTGGAGCCTTCTTAGGTAAATTTAATGATGGGTATTGAGTTGTTCCCTCACTGTCTGGAGCAACAGGTAAATGTAATAATAATAGATATTCATTAAATGCCTTTTCTAATGCTTCCTTAGCCTTTGTTAATATCTTATTATCATATTTAGAATCAACTAATTCATTAATCTTTACAAGCTCGTTACGAGTCGTATAATCAATAATCGCTTGATTTAATTTTGATAATGTTGTGTTTTTATCACAATCAAATATTTCATTAATATTAACATCTAAATATGAATCATTTGTACCTTCAGCATAAATTTTTAATATATCAAATATTTTAACAAATATTTCCTTATTGCTGGCAAACATTTCCTCTACTGCATCTGCGTTATCAACAAATGGCATTAATAGTTCATACACAAATGGATCATTTGGATTTGCCTTATATGTATCTAATATTCTAGGAACAATCATGCCGAATCTCATTTTTACACGTGATGCTAGCTTACCGAAATAATCCTTATAGGCTCCTGGATTTTCCTTAAGTAAAATATTAATTTTATATTTTTCCTTCTTTTCAAGCAATGCTTGAATATATTGATATCTTCCTGGTACACCATCAATTGCACGCTTAAAGTTATCTCTAAATGTAGTAAATTTACCCTTAGAATATAGCTTAAATGCGATTGTACAGTCATCCATCTTTGTTTCTTCGTAGTAGTCTCTAAGCTTTTCTTGATATTCTGTGATAGTCTTAGATGTTACTAAATTTGAAATAAAGATATTTTCTACATCTAGATAATCTCTATTATCAAATATACCATCACTTACACATACTAAAGCTACAGGCTTTTTCATAGTAAATGATTTAACATTTAATTTAGTCTTATCCTTTGCGTTAATACTAAATAAATTATTAATTCCACCACTTGCGTCCTCATCATCAACAGATAATTTAATTAATCCGTCCTTATTAAGTGCGTAAGCACGTGAATCTCCTGCCCATACAACATCAAATTCAACATCCTGAGCTGTTTCATTTTTAACGATAATAGAAACAAGCGTTGTAGGAAGTAGTGATAAGCCATATCCAGATGGCTTTTCAAATTTAAATTCCAGAGCTACTGCCTCTAATCCCTTATAAACAAAGTCCTTAGCCTCATCGTAGCTCATACCATTATTAATTGCGTATACATATCTTACGGCAACAATGCGTGAAGCCCACATAGCTGTAGTGTTACCACTAGGCTTATTCATAATAGGAGTCCATAATGTTTTAAAATATTCGCATAATGTGTTTTCTGTATCCTCAGGAATAACAATACTCTTTAGATATTCCTCATCAAGAGTTTCACCTTCAACCTCATGCTTTGTTGAACCACTACCACCTAAGCCGTCACAAACAAGTAAAAGCTTATCATTGATAAATGGATCACAATCCTCATAATGATCTATTTGATATATAGTAAATTCCTTTAGTTCTTCAATTTTATTTTCCATATTATCACCTATTTTTTCTTAACAAGATAACCTAAGATTAATAAATTATTTCTATTAACAATCATTGGATCCTTATGATTGAATTCAACCATATATTTTTGTTCGCCCTCTTCAACATATCTTCTAATGGCTTTAATATTACGCTTATCGAATACATCCTGGCTTGCATAAACTACATCGCTATCCCATGGCTCATCAACCATATCAGCACTTACGCTTACAGCTTCCTTTTCCTTTGCATATCCTTCTCTTACTAATGCGTTATGAGATTTTTGTAATCTTAAGCCATCCATAGTAACAACTAAATATGCCTTTTTGTTAAATAATTCAACCTTTTGAATACTAGAAACACCTAATCCTCTTAATGTGGCACTGTCATTAAATTCAATTAAATGTCCATCCCATGGTGTAGGAATATCAAGTGGTACCTCAGTAACGTATCCTAAATCTAATAATTCTAAAATAGTATACTTATAGTCCGCTCCATCCTTTTTAACTAAATATTTTTGCTTACCACCCTCATTAATTTTCTTAAATGAAGTAATATTTAATTCAGTTAATTTATCCTTATCAAGTGTAGCAATCTTCTTATCTAATTCCCATAAATCTCCAATTAGAAGCTCATCATCACCAACGATATAACGAGAATCAACTGTTTCCTCATCATTTAATACCTTAAATACCATTTCAGCTGTTGGTCTATTTTCAGCTTCTAAAGCTATCATCCAGTTAACTAATGAAATTAATGTCGAACCACAATTTTCACCTAGTCTGAAATCAAGCTTTCTATCTAAAATAATCGGATGTGAATTTAATACAGAATCACCTGTAGACTCACCTTCGTGTGATGTTGCAGGAAATTCACCTGTAATCATTCTATGGAAGATAACACCTAATGTAAATATATCTGTTTTAGGTGTCATAATTGAAGGCTCTTCATCGCCCTCACCCTCGATATATTTTACAATTTCAGGTGATTGATATCCTTCAGAATATGGTACTGAATCATATTCAGGTATTTGTGTTGATAGATATGAGCAGTCAAAATCTAAAACATAAACCTTTAATTTACTACCATCTCTTTTAGATATAAAATTCTTTTCCTTTAAATCGCCATGAATTACATTAACAGCGTGAAGCTTTTTAATTAATGTAGCCATTTGCTTCATAGCGTCAATTAATACATTCTTATCCTCTCTATGATAAGCAAAATCATCAGATAATGCACCATCGACTAATCTAGTGATAGTAACAAACTTCTTATCATCGTCATCCCAAAAGTTATCCTCCTCAACGATAATATTATCAGACTCAAATGATAATGATTTCATCGCATTTCTTAATGATGCTTGTTTATTTTCGATAAATCTTGCCGCGGCTAAATTTACCTCGTATAAAGCTGGGGCAACACCTCTTGTTGGATAAACTACTGATGCGTTTTTCTTAATAAAATAATTAATACCACGCTTAGAACCAATAACATATGTACCATTACCGGTCATAACCCAGTCAAGTTTATCCTCTTTAATGAATTTTGGTGCTATATCGAATCCTTTATATTTCATATATTGTTCCTCCTAAAAAATAAAGGTGTTAGAAACTAACACCTTAATATTTATATAATTAAATTGATGAAACTGATGCAGCAATTGTTCTAACAATACTATCAAAGCTTACATCACTTAATCCCTTATCCTCAGCTACATGCTGGAAGATAACTCTATTAAGCTGAGTTGATAATGTTTCGTATTTTGTTCCTGTAGGGGCAAAAATGATCATTCTCTTACACTTTTCGCGTAGCTTAACATCGCTATCACCTGCTTGTTGAGAAGCACCTGATACCCATAATGTTTGTAAGCCCTTCATATCAACCATATCATCTGGATATGATCCTTGACCAATTCTTGCACGTAGGTCTAATGCATCTGTATCTGTGAATAAGCAAATAACTTGACGATCCTTATTTCCTGTATAGAAGTCAGACTTCATAGCATAATATAAAGCCTCAAGACCATTTTCAGGAGCATCTCCACCACCGTGAGCGTCAACCTTAGCTAATTCTGCTTCAAATAAATCTTGTTCATCTGGTAATTCAAAGAAATCAGTTTCAACCATTGCGTCAGCATCACAGCCATAATCTCTGAATGTGATAAGTTTAATTCTTAAACTTGAAATAGTTGAATTATTTTCTAAAACTGCGTTTGCAACCTCTTGATAAAATCTTTTAGCGTTTTCCTTAACTGAATCAATAACGCCATACATACTTCCTGTACCATCAATACAGAAAACGATGTCTACTTTTCTTTCTACTGCCATATTTAATTCCTCCGTTTTTGTCTTCTTTTATAATATTATAACATCTACAAATAATTTTGTAAATGAAACAAACTTATTTTTTGTCGAATTATTGGACTTTATAGAATTTACTTCTACAATATTCGACTAATTCATCGATTGATTCACATTTATTATAATCACCAATTGCCTTAAATTGCCAATCAAATCCATTTCTAACAAGTGATGCAACAACAAGGGCTGTTGCACGACCATTGTTTTCACCAACATTGTATCTTAATAAAGGCTTTTCTGTTGTATACATTCTTACGAAATTATTTTTAATTCTATTAAATGTTTGAAGTCTTTCCTTACAATTAAAAATATTAATAACAAAATATAACGCATTAAATTTATCAGGTACTAGCTTTAGCTTCATTCTAATCATTTCGTCATCATCATTATTTAACCCTGATACATATCCACGCTCACCAGTTAAATTATCACCATAGTGAGTAATGCTTCCAGCTAAATCAACCTTATTACCAAAATAAATTTTATCATATACGCCATCACCAAGCATAACAATTGATAAATCCACATCAATGCTTGGACCAATCTTAGCAGGATCCCAGCCACCAGCAACCCAAACCTCATCAAGCTTAGCTGTAGAACCTACAAGCTTAGATAAATCAATAACCTCATTTTGACCTAATACAATTTCACCCTTACCTAATACAGTAGGTGTTGAATAATCAATTTCCATATTTTTACAATATGCACATTGAAATTTATAAACACCTCTACTACATTGAGTTTTTGTAGCACAGCTACAGCCACCAATAACTCTACTACCACACTTGCTGCACGCAAGTAAATGATCTCTTGTAACAAATTGAGGCTGTGTTACAGTAGATGTTACCTTTTTAGCATCCTCTTCCTTCATATGAGTCATGTTTTCAACCTTATAAACAGACCCTTCCTTAACTAAATTAAAATAAAAATATTGATTAATTTTTTTACAATATCCCTTTAAAAAATAACTCATATTTTACTCCTTATAAAAATATTTTATCGTAATATTCTATGAATTTATTTAATACATCCTCATCTATAATTACTCTCTTTTTGATTTGCTTAGATATCAGATAATATTTAATAGCACATTCCTTATTATTTTCAACCAAATATATTTGAGCAAGCGCAAAGCATAGCTCAGAATATCCAAATGATGTTTCCTTATCATCCTCAAGCATTTCCTCTGATTTAAAATAATATTCCTTAGCCTTTCCATAGTCCTTCTTTAAATAATAAATGTTACCTAAATTAAATAGATTCATCGCATGATTAACATCTAAATTAAGCTTAGTAGCTACCCTTTGATATTCTAAAAATGACCCTAGGGCTGTATCTAAATCATTAATCTCAATTGCAGATAAGCCTAATCTATTTAATATTACCATATGAGCAAAATCACCCTCAGGTAAATATTTTACGGCAGCCTCTAATCCTAAACGCTGATACTTAACCGCATTTTCATAATTATTCATATTAAAATTAGTTGAGCCTATATATGAATAAATATAAGGTATTAGGCTCTTGCCATCCTCTATTTTAGAGGCAACGGCTAATGCCTTTTCATTAAGCCTTAATGAATAATTAAATTTATCATAATAAGCACAATTTACATTCTTTTGATTATAAAAGTTCATATCCTGGCTTTGATATGTAGCATGTGATACATGGAAGAAATTAGAATACCCCATATCACAAAATGCATTACCAAATAAATGATACATATTAGCCATTAAATAATCATCACCAGTAATTATAGAATCCATATTCCTCATTACAGCCTCTAGCTCATTACCAGTAAATCCAATATGTCTAAATATCTTTAAAAACGCCTCTAAAAATGAAGAAATATCCTTAGTGCTTATCTTAAATTTCTTAGCTACTATTTCTCTTATTATTTGGTGAAGCTGATATCCTGTATCGCTTCCTATAACAAGACCACGCTTAACTAAATCAGGATAATGCCTTAATAGCCTTCTATCTATTAATTGAAACTTACCCTTACTAATTCCATCTGGGAATAAGGCTAAGCATCTTAAAGCATAAATATCTAAATCATCTAATTTATAATTATCTAATAACGAGGATATTTGTTCCTCCTGATTATCATATTCAAATAATGAATCAAGCACTCCCTCAGCTAATATTTCCTTAGCACTCATACCTAAATCATATGCATAAGAGGCAATAAGCTTTGTAGTAAGGGTATGATTACCTATTTCAGCTAATATTGAATTAATTGCTGATATTTCATCATCAGTAGAATCTATTTTAGAAATACCTAAGAACAATTCAACTAAATAATTATTAGCTAATGGCTTAATCTCATAAGAATAAGTATTCTTATATATTCTTCTTGACGTTAATATAGTTTTAATTGATATATTTCTTAATATATTAATTTCATCATCTGATGCATCATTAATACCATCTATAACTAATAAGCATTCATTAGCACAATTATTAAGCATATTAATCTTAACATCAAACAACGCATCCTCCTTCAAAATTGAAGGATCCTTAATTGAATCAAGATATAGAATCTCATCAAATCCTACAAAAGGTATATGCGCTATAGTTTGCTTAAGATTATTTATATATTTAGCAATATGAATACTCTTATAAGCTCCTTTAATCAAATAGGTAGTAAAATACTTCTTAATAACTGTAGTCTTACC
>JAZQVB010000212.1:0-1215 GCA_045631605.1 Anaeroplasma sp. | reverse complement strand
AAAACAGGTGGACAATTTATAAGTCTATGGTAGGTGATATTATGGATAATATACAAGTTAAAATCTCAGATTTTAATATTGAAATAAAAGGAAATAATGAGCTTAATAATTATATTTTAACTCAACAAGAATATGTTCCATCTAATATTAATTTAATTTCAGCACCTCTTTTATGGAATCAAGGATATACAGGAAAAAATGTCAAAATAGCAGTAATAGATACAGGTTGTTGTACTACTCATCCTGATTTAAAAGATAATATCATAGGTGGTAGAAATTTCACTAGTGAGGACAATGGCGACCCAAATAAATATGAAGATGGCAATTCACATGGAACACATTGTTGTGGAGTTATAGCAGGAAACGGACATATTTTAGGAGTTGCACCAAGTGCTAAATTATTAGTATTAAAAGCATTAGGAAATAATGGTAACGGTAACTTAGAAAGTATTGTTAATGCTATGAATTATGCAATAGACCAAAAAGTAGATATAATATCAATGTCATTAGGTTGTACTATTGATGTAACTGAATTACAACAAGCAGTAAAAAGAGCTATTGCTAATAATATATTAATTGTAGCTGCTTGTGGAAATAGCGGAGACGGAAATGCTAATACTTTAGAAAGAGATTATCCTTCTTCATATGAAGAAACTATTGCTGTTGGAGCAATAGATAATATGAGAAAATTCGCAGTATTTAGCAATACAAATAATTATGTTGACTTAGTTGCACCCGGTGTAAAAATAGTATCAACAGGATTAAATAATGGATATATAACTTTAAGTGGTACAAGTATGGCTTGTCCTCATGTAGCAGGTGCTTGTGCTTTATTGTTAGAAAAATTTATTAAAGAATATGGTCGTAGACCATCTGAGTCAGAATTATATGCTCAATTAATTAAGAATACAATTGATTTAAAAATGGATAGAAGAATACAAGGAAATGGAATGTTATTTTTAGAATAAGGAGGATAGATGAATGGACTTAAAAAATAATGAATTAGGATGGGGTAAACCCAATGAAAATAATGGAAGTTATGATGATGGTACAATTAAAGCTAATATAAAAGAAATTAATTCACAATTGGAACATATTGAGAACAATACGAAACATATAATAAATGTCACAAATGAAAACTATGAAGAATGTGTTGCAAAAATGAAAGATGGTTATGTATTTAATATAATTGAGGATATAACCTTAAATAAAAAT
>JAZQVB010000211.1:0-1232 GCA_045631605.1 Anaeroplasma sp. | reverse complement strand
TGAATACTATAATGCTTTTAATAATTTAAATACAATTAATCCATGTTATCATTATAGATTTATAACTACTAATGATAAGGATGCTAGTAGTGAAAAATTACGTATTCCAATTTATTTATTAAATGAAGCTGATTTAGCTTTATTATTACAATGTACTTCGCATTCACAATTGCCTATTGTTGAAAGAATGAGAAAATTAGCTTTAGTTTTTTCTCAAAAGGATTTGGATGCTAATAATTATAAAAACCACTTAATTGCAAAAGCAATTATGACAATTCTTTATACGAATGAATCTGGTCCTAATAAGAGAAATGAAATTTTCTCAGTTTTAGCAAGTTGTTCAACTCCACAATTTAATTTAGAGGCGGTTGTTCAAGGTTTAGGATATACTAGAAAGTTTAGAGAATGTTTCTTAATTGATAATAGTGGTAATTTCTCAGAAAGTGTTTTAATTACTGAATATGTTTCTTCATTTATTGATGATGAACTTGATGCTTATGAACCAAATGATGGTGTGTTCTATACGTTAGATACGTTAGAAAAAGCGTTAAACTTTACTTTAATTAGTGAAGGTTGGTTAAGAAATAAGAATACATATGGTGATGCAGTTACATTAAAGGTAAGACTTCATTCACTTATTGTTAGTAATAATGCTAAGTTCTTTGATGTTAAACAATATATGTCTGTTCAAGAATATCTAAGGTCTTTAGTAAATGGTGATGGTAGAAAATATCAATTCGTTAATATTAATTTAGATGATGTTGATGATGATTTTGCTAAGGTTATTACTAAGATTTATTCAAGATTAATATTTGATTATTCTAAGGGATTAACTGAAAGAGCTAGTAATCTATTCCATTTAATTATTGAAGAAGCTCATAGATACATTCAAAATGATAATGACAGATTCTTAATTGGATATAACATATTTGAAAGAATTGCTAAAGAAGGTCGTAAGTACGGAGTTATTCTTGGTATTATTACTCAAAGACCTGTAGAACTTTCTGATACAGTTATTTCTCAATGTTCAAATTTCTTAATATTTAAGATGAACCATCCGGTCGATGTTGAATATATTAGAAAAATGGTACCTAATATTAGTGATGAAATTATTGAAAAACAAATAACATTACAATCTGGTACTTGTTTAGGATTTGGTGCTGCATTTAGAATTCCGATGATTGTTAGAATGGAAATGCCAGATCCAGCTCCTTGGAGTGGAAACTGTGATG
>JAZQVB010000210.1:0-7893 GCA_045631605.1 Anaeroplasma sp. | reverse complement strand
TAAAAGATTTAAATCATAATGGCGAAGCAGATGTTGCTTTTGAAAATGCTCAAGCTCGTGAAAGAACACAAATATTATTTGATTATGCTAATATGGTTAATGGATTTGTTATTGGTACTGGAGATTTAAGTGAGTTAGCACTTGGTTGGTGTACATTTAATGGGGATCATATGAGCAATTATGCAGTTAATGCTTCTGTTCCTAAAACATTAGTTAAATTCTTAGTAAAAGCTTATGCTAATACTCATGAAGAATTAAAAGAAGTATTATATGACATTTTAGAAACACCAGTATCTCCAGAACTTTTACCAAGTGATGGAAATGAAATTATTCAAGTAACTGAAGATGTTGTAGGTCCATATGAACTTCATGATTTCTTCTTATATTATTTAATGAAATATTCTTATTCAATTGAAAAAATATATTACTATGCTAAATATGCTTTTAAAGGCAAATATGATAATGAAACAATTAAAAAATGGTTAAACAAATTCGTAAGTAGATTCTTCAGCCAACAATTTAAACGTTCTACACTTCCTGATGGACCAAAAGTTACTGAAATTTCTTTATCACCTCGTGGTGACTTAAGAATGCCAAGCGATGTAAGTTTTGCAGATTTCAAATTAAAATAATTATAAATGGTGGAATTTATGAAATTTAAGAATATTGTTTTGTTATTATGCACTGATTAGTGTATAATATATGTATAGAAAGTGGTGTGTAATATGCGTAAAACAAAAATTATTTGTACATTAGGTCCAGCATGCGATAACGAAGAAACTTTAAAAGAAATGATATCAAATGGACTTGACTGTGCTAGATTAAATTTCTCTCATGGTACTCATGCAGAGCAAAAGGTTAGAATGGATAGAGTTAAAAAGGTAAGAAATGAATTAGGCATTCCACTACCTATTTTACTTGATACAAAGGGTCCTGAAATAAGAGTTAGATTATTTAAGGATGGAAAGGTTACATTACATAAGGATCAAGAATTTACTTTCTCAAGTGATTTTGATTTAGTTGGTGATGAAACGAAGGTAGGCTTAACATACCCTGATTTAGCAGTTTATGTTAATAAGCCAGGTATTTTAATTCTTGCTGACGACGGTAAGATTAGCTTTGAGGTTTTAAGGGTTGAAGGTAAGGATGTTGTATGCAAGGTTTTAAATGATGGTACATTATCTAATAGAAAATCTATTAATATTCCTAATGTAATCGTTGATATGCCATACATCTCTAAGGTTGATAGAGAGGATCTTATCTTTGGTATTCAAGAATGTGTAGATTATATTGCTGCATCATTCGTAAGAAGAGCTGAGGATGTATTAGAGGTAAGAAAGCTATTAGATGAATATGATACATCTGGAAAGATTCGTATTATTTCTAAGATTGAAAATACTGAAGGTATCGCAAAGATGGACGAAATCATTGCAGTTTCTGATGGTATAATGGTTGCCAGAGGAGATATGGGCGTTGAGGTTCCATTTAAGATGCTACCAAAGATCCAAAAGGAAATGATTGAAAAATGCTATAAGAGCGGTAAGATCGTTGTAACAGCAACACAAATGCTAGACTCTATGCAACAAAATCCTCGTCCTACAAGAGCAGAGGTATCAGATGTTGCAAATGCAATTTATGATAAGACAACTGCTATAATGCTATCAGGCGAATCAGCAGCAGGCTTATACCCTGTAAAATCTGTTTCAACAATGAGAGATATTGCTGACTTTACTGAGCAATGCATTGATTATGAAAAATCATTCTTTGATAACAACTTAACATTAGGTGATGATTTCTTATCAGCTATTTGTAGTGCAGCAGTTCATGCAGCATATCAAACAGAGGCTAAGGCTATTATTTGTGTTACAAATCATGGTTTAACAGCATTTAAGCTTTCTGCAAATAGACCAGGATGTCCAATCATCGCTATTACAGTAAATGAAAAAGCATGTAGACAATTAAATTTAGCTTGGAATGTATATCCAGTTTATGCTGAAAAGAAGAATTCTACTGACGAATTATTTAAATACGCAATTGAAAAAGCATTAGAAACTGGTCTTGTAAAGACTGGTGATAGAGTTATTATCACAGGTGCTTCAAGCGTTGGTAACGCAATTACAGATACAATTAAATTACATGTTATGTAATTAACCCATAATAATATAATCCTCCTTCATAAAATAAGGTGTAGTATATAGCTACGGAAGGAGGATTTTTTATGCCTTGCGGAAATAATCAAAATCGTAATCCTAAAAGAAACGAAATAATTGTAAATAACACATTATTTTCTTACAATTTAGAAGAAGTTGGAGAGTGCTCTTATGATTTAGTTGTAACTCCATGTAATTTACCAACATCAGTTTATTGTGTAGCTAGAATTACAAGAAGAAATAACTGTTGTAATAATATGGAATACTTTCAATCATTTATAAATACTGATCCAGTTGAAATTATTCAAGATTGCAACCTAGAACAAACAATCACAAGATCTATCAATAATTACTTTAATAATGTTAACAGTATTTCAAACGGATGCTGTAATAGAAGCTGTGGATTATTCTAATAAATATGAGGAGGAATTTCTCCTCATAATTTTTTTAAAAAAAGTAAAAAAAGTACTTGCATATGAAAATATGTTGTGCTATAATGAATGAGCGTTGAAAAAACAACGACTCGGGAAATAGCACAGCTTGGTAGTGCACCTGGTTTGGGACCAGGGGGTCGCAGGTTCGAATCCTGTTTTCCCGACCATTTATATGCGAGTGTAGTTTAATGGTAGAACCTCAGCCTTCCAAGCTGACTACGTGGGTTCGATTCCCATCACTCGCTCCAACTGATAATTAAGCTCTGAAAAGAGCTTTTTTTGTTTTTAATAATTATATTTAATCATATTATTATATGGTGATTAAATGTTTAGACATAAAATGAATAAAAGAATAACAATAGTAATTTCTATATTTGTATTATTATTTATAGCTATCGTAATTAGATTAGGATACATTACCTTTATTTCCTCAAATAAAATAAATTTATTAGCTTATGATTTATGGAGTAGAGAAATACCTGTTGAAACAGCTAGAGGATTGATATTAGATAGAAATGGTAACGTGCTTGTAGGAAATGAGCTATGCTATACAGTTTGTTCTATTAATAGACAAATTAAGGATAAGGATGATGCAGCCAAAAGGTTATCTAGAATACTTAATTGTAGCTACGATAGTATTTATAAGCATTTTATAAAGAGTAATTCACTTGAAATTATTAAGCCTGAGGGTAGAAGAATAGATTATGAGGATGCTTTATTAATAAGTAAAGAAAATATAGATGGTATTTACATTACCTATGATAGTAAAAGAAACTATCCTTATGGAAACACATTAGGTAGTGTTTTAGGCTTTTGTGGAGTAGATATGAATGGTCTTTCTGGTATTGAATATAGATATGATGAATACCTAAAAGGTCAAAAAGGGGCTTTATTAGTTTATACTGACGCTAAGGGTAATTTAATGAATGATATGATTACTGAATATAAAGAAACAATTCCTGGAATGAATGTTTATTTAACTATTGATATTAAGCTTCAACAAATTATGGATTCAGTAATAAATAACGCTATTGCTACTTATAATCCTGATTCAGTAATGGGGCTTATGGTAAATGCTAAAACCGGTGAGGTACTTGCGATGACATCATATCCTTATTTTGATCCACCTAATTATCAGGATTATAGCCCAGAGGTTTATAATAGAATATTACCTATATTTAACCAATTCGAATTAGGTTCAACATTTAAAATTATTACATACGCTGCCGCACTTGAGGAAGGATTGTTTAATTTTAATGATAAAATATATTGTAGTGGGGCAAATATTGTAGCTGATAGAAGAATTAGATGCTGGAAGGTAGGAGGACATGGTAGCCAATCAATGCTTGAGGGTATTCAAAATTCATGTAACGTATGTTTCATGGAATTAGGTAGAAGATTAGGTGTAGAAAGTTTTTATAAATATTTAGAATTATTTGGAATGACTGAAAAGACAGGTATAGATTTACAAGGAGAAGGAACTCCGATTATTGTAAAAAAGAATAATTGTGGACCTGTAGAACTTGCTACACAAGCGTTTGGTCAATCGAGCGCTTATACACCTATACAGCTTTCTATGGCCGCTATTGCTGCAGTAAATGGTGGAGATTTATTACAGCCATATATATTTAAAAAATTAGAAACATATACAAATGAAATAGTATATGAAAAGAATAAAAATGTTAAAAGAAATGTAATTAATGAAAAAAGCTCTAACCTTATGAAATATGCATTAGAATGTGTATGTGCCTTAGGCTCAGGGAGAAACGCATTTATTGAAGGATATAGAGTTGGTGGAAAAACTGGTACAGCACAGGTAATATCATCAACTGGTGGATATGAATCAGGTCATTATATATTATCATTTTTAGGTATGGCACCAATGAACAATCCTGAAATACTTGTGTATATTGCGTTAGATAAGCCAAAAGATTGTGTGCAATATGGTGGAGTTGTTGCCGCACCACTTGTTGGTGAAATAATGGAACAATCACTTACCTATTTGGGTATCAATAGAGATTACGAAAATCAAATAGAAAAAAATTTAAGATGGTTTTTAGACACACCAACATATAAGGTAGATAATTATATAGGTAAAACTAAAATAGAAATAAAGAATACACAATTTTATAATTATGTATATTATGGTGATGGAGATACAGTAATATATCAATCACCTGATCAAGGTGAGAAAATAAAAGAAGGAGATACTATAATGCTATATATGGGATGATTAGTCATCCCATTATTTAATTTCTTTTAGTTTTCTTTCTAAATATTCAGGTAATTCCTCAATAAATTTATATTTAGATACCTTAACTGGAGCATTAATACTACCAAATGAATATTTGACAACTATATTATCAGCATCAGCACATAAAATCAACCCAATGCTTGGATTATCATTATCACCTTTTAAAATATCATTAGCAATATTAACATAAAATATCATTTTACCTAAATATTCGGGTTTATAAGCTGTCATTTTTAAATCAATTATGACAAAAGAATGAAGAACATAGTTATAAAATATTAAATCAGGATAATATTCACCACCTGGTATTTCTAGTTTATATTGCTTACCAATGTAAGCAAATCCTTTTCCTAATTCTAATATAAATTTGGTTATGTTATCTAATAAACTATTTTCTAAATCTCGTTCATTTTTAATTTTGTTTTTATCAATAAAATCAAAAACTAAAGTTGAATTGAACATTTCATCAATTGGATTTCCATATATTACAACTTCATTATTTGAATCGATGTTTTTTAGTTCATATGATTTCATTTTTATTTTGTTTAACAATATTGATCTTGACCATCCATTGTCATATGTTTTTTGTATATACCATAATAGTTCCTCGTGAGTTTTAGTTTTTTGCAAAATGGTTATTAAATGACTCCAACCAATTTGGGGCACAGGTTGTGCCCTAAATTCTTCAATTGATATAGATGCTGCTAATTGAGACATTCTTTTAAGATTTGTTGTTGAATATCCCTGGCCATATTGTTTTAAATCTATCGACAATCTTTCAATATATTTATTTCCCCATACCTTTCTTTGATTAATAATAACACCGATTTCATAGTATGTTTTAATCAATTCAGAATTAACTACAACCATTGCTCTGGATTGGTTGGTTTTAATTGTTTCTTTAATTTTATGTAAATCATCAAAGTATTCTTTCTCAATAATTGTAATTTCTTTTGTTTTAGTCATAATATTTCCCCTTCCTTTTCTCAAAAATAAAAGCCTTACCGCATTTTAGCGATAAGGCATATTGCTCATATTTAGTTGGAATATTTGTAATATCATAATTACCAACTCCTTAGTCAGTTATATTATAGCAAATTACACCTGAAAATGCTATAATAGAATAAAAGATAGTATATTCGCTATATAATAAATGTCTAAGATAACAAGGAGAAGCACATGGATTATACATCAGAAGAATGTAATAAACAAATTAAAGCAATAATGCAAGGACCCATGAATAAATTATATAAAAGTTCTTTTATAAAAAGAAAGGGTAAGGTAAAAGACGAAGATATATCATATTTAGATTTCTTTTCTAAAGTTATTAATAAAAAATGCTTGTTTCGTGATAAAATTAGTGGAGAATGGTTATTACTAAAGATAGAAAAAAGTAAAATGAACAACTATTTCAAACATGATAGACAAAACAAGGAAGGAAAAGGCGAAGAACAGATTCAAAGAGAATATGGTAAAAAAATAAGAAAGTTAGATTCGAAATATGGTGAATGTATTTGGTTTGAAATGGCTATGTATTCTAATGGAAAAGGAATAGATTTGCTTTTTTATAATAAAGAATCAAATGTATTAAATATTATAGAATTAAAATGTAAATCATCTGAAACCATATTAAACGCAATATTAGAAATTCAAACTTATTATCAAATGACTTATTGGGAGAAAGCATTTAAGGAAATAATGGATAGAGGAATAATAGATAGAGAATTAATATCAAATGCTTATCCCGAAGTTAGGAAGTTTATAATGATAGATGAGGGTTCTGATATGCATAAAACATATATGAATATAAATGAGCATAAAGACTTGAGTGAATTGATTAATAAATTCGAAATTCAGATAATTACTTATAGAGAGTAAATTTAAAAAGTGCTATACAAAAGCATTTTTTAAATAACATTTTTACAATATGGTATTGCAATATTGTAGAATGTGTGATAGTATTAGTATAGAGGTGAGCGTATATGCTTAAAAGTTTTTCGATAGAAGAATTTAATAAAACATATAAGGGGACAAAGAAATTTTGTCAAGAAAGTGAATACTTTGATGTATTCTTAAAATTTTATAATGGTGAATTAAATAAATATTTAGACAATATAATTTTTTGTAATGATGTTTTGCAAATACCACCAATTTATACATTTGTAAAAATATACAAAGAGAATTTTAAAAAATGCCTCAATGCGTATGAAAAGAAATCATTGGGTGCATGTTTCGGATATATGTTTAAATATATTTTAGGATATAAAAAATCTATATCAAAGTGGGTTGGAGATGAAATAACAAATATAAAAAATGCTAGTTATTTTATAGAATTATAGTGGAAAATTTTCCACTATAATCATTAGTTTTACGATATGGAATACACATATCGGAGGAAGAAATATGAATAAAAGAATAAAATTAGTAAATGAATTAGTCTATTTAAATGATGGAAATAAAGAAATAACCGATAAAGAGAAAGTTGAGTATTTTTATAGATTAATGAAAGGTTATAAGAAAAAAGGAGTTGTCAAAAGATTTTTATACCAATATTTAGAAGGAGATGGTAATGAGTTGAATATAAATTTTTTTAAAGTAAAGTCATCATCTAGATTATGCTTTGAGTTATATTCGTGGATGGCTAATGACGAAAGAATAACTGATATTGAATTTGAATATAGCCTTCCTGCATTAAACACATCTCATAAAATTAATGGTGCAAATATGGATGTGTATATTGAAACTGGGAATAAGCTTATTTTTATTGAAAGTAAATTTACAGAACTTTCATATAATTGTATCAAGGATATACCAGAGGCCTATTATAAGGACTTAGGAATTAGTACTAAAGGCACTTTATTAACATCAGCATTAAGTTATAGATATTATAATATGAAAAAGCTGTCTATAATGGTTAAGGATTTTATAGAGGATATAATTAGTTTTATTAAATTATATGAATTGGAAGGTAAAAGGGATTATTTTAATGTGAAGCAAGAGATTACACATTTAGTAGGTATAATATTTTATTTGTTCCATAATATAAATTTAATTA
>JAZQVB010000209.1:0-1891 GCA_045631605.1 Anaeroplasma sp. | reverse complement strand
AGGATATAAAGAATATAGATATAATTGTTAATAATGCTAATACTATTCTTTTTTTCATATTGCTACCTCAATATTGGAATCATATCAACAATTTTATCCTCTACTATTAATTTGTAAAAGCTATAAGCATAATATATATCGTATTTTGAGAATATTTGCATAATAGTTATAAAGCATATTTGTTCTTTTATATCTAAAGCATTTTTACATAGTTCCTTTAGATTACTACGAGTTCTCATACCACTTAATGTTAAACAATCATAAATACAAATATCATTAAATGATTCAATTATATTTTTGATTTTATTTCCATTAACAATATAATCTAAGTTATAATTTTTCTCATAAGATTTAATATCATCTATAGTATATAATTCATACATAATTAGATAATCAATTAAATTGGATACTAGGCTTAGATTATCATATCTAAGATTATCTAATAATGCTTCAATAGCTTCAGTTATACTGTAGCTATCCATATCAAATCCTATATGATATTCACCACTTAGATATGTATTTACTACCTTAGTTATTTTAAAATTAAGATTATTATCTTTAAAGAATAAATGTAATAATGATATTGATAATCCTATGTCATTTCTAAATATTAATTCATTAACATTGTTTCCATCACTATAATATATAAATGTTACATCATTATTTGAATCGTCATCATAAAAGCCATCATCAATACATTCATATGAATCCTTAATAATTACCTTATATTCAGGATTAGCTTCTAGGTGTGGCTTTAGCTCCTCATAATCCTCGTATACAGCAAAATATTCATCATTTTTAGTTACTATATATAGCTTAGTCTTATTTAAATTACTTAATTTAATCATAATACCACCTACACACTAAATGAATTAGCCTTTAAAAATTCCTTTATTTTCTCAACTGGAGATGAGAATGCTTCTATACTACCATAGGTATTGTTTTTATTTCCCCAGGTATTAATACCTACTACCTCATATGCTTCATTTATCAGCATTCCCCCACTACTACCAGGAAGCTGAAAAGCATTATGCCATACAACTTGATATGTTGAATTAGTAATATTGGCATATCCCTTAATCTTACCTATACCAATAGAATTAATTTGTCCTCTAGGATTACCAATGGCAAATACAGTGCTACCACTCTTCTCATTCGAACCCGCAAGCTTCATAACCCTTAATGATACAGATGATATTTTACTTATTCTTAATACAGCCATATCATAATGAGTACTAGTAAACATCAACGTAGCCTCATATTGATTTAAATCATAATCATATACATATAGCTTTTCCTTATCAGCACCCTGTAAATCCTCAATAACATGGTTATTAGTCATAATATAGTAATATGATGATGTTTCCTTAATAACAAATCCACTTCCTTGTGAAGCAGCAATTACCTCATCACTACTAAATATCCACCATCCATCAGTTTCATATGAATAATGAGTTATTAATACAGCTCCCATTAATATCTCATTTTCAAGCTTTGAAAATGTTGAATAGCTTTCCTCTACCTCTTTTTCAATTCTTGCGATTTCATTATTAATATCTATTATTAATTCAGCATATAATTCATTACTATTTTCTAATTGTCTTAATTCTGATTCAAGCTCAGCCTTACGATCCATTAATTCACTATATTCTTTTTTTAGCTTATATGTTTCTATATCAAAAGACTCAGTACATGAGGCTAAAGATATAGCTAATAACATAAATATAAATACTTTAATTATTTTCTTCATTTTTTAGCCTCCAATCGTCAATTATAGTAATATAATAGCATATTTCATCAAAAAAAGAAACCAATACATTATGTATTGGCCTATTTGATAACATTAAACTCTTTATCTATAAAATCTTCACTAGTTAATATTATTTCACTA
>JAZQVB010000208.1:0-5323 GCA_045631605.1 Anaeroplasma sp. | reverse complement strand
TAATAAAAATCTTGTATTAGATGATTATGTATTACTAATTGAGGAGGATGGAATGATACAGGATGCAAGTGTATTAGAATTTATTGATAAGGACTATTTAATCTTTGATGAGGATGATGAATATTTAATTTACAAAAGAAGATAAAAAAAGAATGGGATTTTTCCATTCTTTTTGTTTTTATATAATAGTTTTTTTAAGAAATTTACCTTTAATTCTTTTTACAGGAGCTAGAGTAACAAAGGCATTAGGATCATGCTTATCTATTATTTTTAATACCTTTTCTATTTCATATGTAGAAACAACACAATAAACCTCTATTGATGATTTACCAGAATATCCACCAGTTACCTCCTCATATGTACAGCCTCGCTTTAATTCGTTCATTATTTCCTTAGCTATTTCAATGGAATTATTAGAGAAAATATGTAGGCTTGTATATGTGTAGGCTGTATGAATTTTATCAATTACTAGGCTATTTAAAATCATTCTTATGATAGTGAATAACGCAATTACCCATACACCCTGAAGTAATCCGCCACCGACTATAGCGATTAGAATATTTAATGCCATAGTGAAGTTTCCTATTGATACATTCTTTTTCAAGGCCAATGCTTGAGCTACAACATCAAGCCCACCAGTAGAGGTGCCATATTTTAAGGCTAATCCAGATGATAATCCTGATAATACACCACCACAAATTGAAAGAGTAAGGATTGTACCATAGTCAGAATATGGAATTGAATTGTTTGGGATGTTATTTTTAAGCTCTATTGCGAAATCATTAAATGGAGATTCTGGTATTAATATTGTTGCTATTGTTTGGACAGCAACAGCTATTATTGAGTATATTGCAAATTTCTTTGAAACATATTTCATACCAATTAGAACTATTGGAATATTTATAATGAAAATATACCATCCAAGATTGATTCCACCTAATATACCTATTTTATCAAATAATCTATAAAATAGCTGTGCTAGGCCTGTTGCCCCACCTGCATATAGCTGAGCTGGCTCTAGGAACCAAACTGTCGCAAACGAAACTAAAACATTAGAAAAAATTACAATGCTTAGTCTGAATATAATATCAATTATTGCGTCTTTTTTTATATTCATATTATCACCCGCTTTTATTCATAAAAATTATAGAATAATAATGTTTTTATTTCAATAATATAATAGATGATTTTAAAAAATATTTCGTGTATAATATATAATGAGTTAAAATATAATTATTTAAATTTTAAAGGAGATAAAAATATGAAATTTAGTGAATATAAGTATGTAAGACCTAATTTTGATGAAATGGCTCAAAGATTATCTGAAATCGCAACGATTATCGAATTATCTGAGAACATTACATTAATTAAGGAATTAATTGATGAGGCTAATAAAATTAAAAGTGAATTTAACACTATGGGCTCTTTAGTGTATATTAGAAATTCTATTAATACTCAAGATGAATTCTACGAAAAGGAAATGGAAGTATTACAAGAGGAAGAAAACAAAATTGCCTCAAGTGATAATGTATTAACTAAGGTTTTAGTTAATCATAAGCTACGTTCAGAGCTTGAAGAAATTTATGGCTCATACTGGTTTAAGAAAATGGAATTATCATTAAAGGTATTTGATGATTCTATTATTGAGCAATTAGTTAAGGAAAGCAAGCTTACTACAGAATATGGCAAGCTAATGGCTAGCGCTCAAATTGAATACAATGGTGAAATTAATAACCTAAGTAAAATGAGAAAGTATTTATCTGATGTTGATAGAAGCGTTAGACAATCTGCCGCAGTTAAGATCAACGATTGGATTAAGGAAAATGAGGCTAAGCTAGATGATATTTATGATCAATTAGTTAAGCTAAGACATGAAATGGCTTTAAAGCTAGGCTATGATAACTTTGTTGAACTAGGATACGCTAGAATGGGTAGAACTGACTATAATTCATTAGATGTTGCAAAATATCGTAGTCAGGTATTAGAGTATTTAGTACCTATTGCTTCAAATATTATTAAGGAAAATGCTAAGAGAATTGGTATTGAAAATCCTAAATTCTATGATTTAGGATTAGAGTTTTTAGATGGTAATCCAACTCCAAAGGGTAATAAGGATGAGCTAGTAGCTAAAGCTTTGAAGATGTATAATGAAATGTCTAAGGAAACTAGTGAATTCTTTAACTTTATGGTTGAGCATGAGCTATTAGATTTAGAAACTAAGCCAGGAAAAACTAATGGTGGATATTGTACATATATTAATGATTTTAAATCACCATTTATTTTCTCTAATTTCAATGGAACTAGCGGAGATGTCGATGTATTAACACATGAGGCTGGTCATGCGTTTATGGCTTATTGCTGCTCACCAATTATTAATAATCCTGATTTATGCTGGCCAACAAGTGATGCTTGTGAAATCCATTCAATGTCAATGGAATTCTTCGCATATCCATGGATTCATTTATTCTTTGAAGAGGATACATTAAAATATAAGATATCACATACAAATTCAACATTAACATTTATTCCTTATGGAATTTGTGTTGACCATTTCCAACATTTAGTATATGAAAATCCTACTGCTACTCCAGAGGAGCGTAAGGAAATGTGGAAGAAGTGTGAAAAGATGTATACTCCATGGAGAGATATGGAAGGATTAGAAATGTATGAAAAGGGTAATTATTGGTTTAACCAATTACACATTTTCCAATCACCATTCTATTACATTGACTATACATTAGCTCAAGTATGTGCACTTCAATTCTATTGTGATTCAATTGAGGATAAGAAGTCTGCATGGGATAGATACCTAAAGCTATGTAAGCTTGGCGGTACTAAATCATTCGTTGGATTAATTAAGGAAGTTGGCTTAAATAATCCATTTGAGGAAGGAAGTATTAAATATATAGTTGAAAGATTAAATGAAATTATTAAAACGTATAAATAATAAAGAAGATAAAAACCACAATATTTAAACTAGAAATAGGTGATTTTTTTGAAAAAATTAATTAATTATCTGCATCATGATATGTATGCAGAATTATTTGGAGTCTTATTGATAATTACAGCCTTTTGTGTATCAGCTCCGGCTGATGTGATTAGTGGCTTTGCTAAAATATTAATAAGCCCATCAATATTATTAACAGATTACGTTTATGTAGGGGGCTTAGGAGCTACCCTACTAAATGTAGGTATAATGCTGTTAGCTAATCTGCTTATGATAAAGAAGCTAAAGCTTACAATGTCAGGACCGGTATATGCCTGCTTAATGATATTAGTAGGATTCTCATTCTTTGGTAAGAATATTTTAAATACTATTCCGATTTATTTAGGTATATGGCTATTTGCTAAAAGAAAGCATATTCCATTTAAGAGCTTAATTATCTCTATCCTGCTTTCAAGCGGATTAGGACCTTTGGTAAGCTATTCCATGTTTGGATTTGGCTTAGAATATTATGTATCTATACCATTAGGCATAATATGTGGTGTTGTTGTTGGATTTGTTATTCCATCATTTGCAGCTCATACACTATCATTCCATGAGGGTTATAACCTATATAATACAGGATTTGCCTTAGGTATTATTGCTGCATTGTTTAATGGTATATTTTTGTTATTTGATTTGAAATCAGAAACACTAGGATATTTACAAGGCTTTGATGATACAAATCAAATTCTATTTTATATATATTTATATGGTGTAGCTGTATTTTTTATAGCTGCAGCGTTAATAAAGAATAAAAATGCATTTACTGAGTATAGAAAGCTTTTAAAGACAACAGGTCGTTTAGTTGCTAACTATATAAGAGATTTCTCGGTAGAGGCTGTAATGATAAATTATGCTGTTTTATCAATAGCTATCGCAACAATAATGCTTGTATTTCAAATACCAATGAACGGAATTATTTTTGGTAGTATTATATCTATTTTAGGCTGCGCATCATTTGGTTTACATATAAGAAATACATATCCTATATGGATTGGATGTGCTATTGCTATAGCTATTAAGCTAATTATGCAAGGCGATTTAGCTATTGCTGATAATAAGTTAGTATTTAATTTAACAGTGGAGGAGCACTGTAGTTTAATTGTTGCGTTTATTTTCGCAACAGCCTTAGCACCTATTTGTGGTAAATATGGCTTTGTATATGGTTTAGTAGGTGGTATGATTCATATGATTTTCACACCATTAGTTTTACCACTACAGGGTGGATTTGATTTATATAATAATGGCTTTTCGGCAGGATTTGAGGGTGCGTTGTTAGTAGTTTGTGCTGAAAAGGTATTTAATAGGGAGAAGAAATATGCAAGAAAATCAAAAAATATGTAAGATTATTAATGAACTATCATTATATATATTAGAAAATGTATCTGGTACCTTAAATATTGATGTTAAGGAATTTAGTGAGGAAACAATAATTACATTCACTACAGATATAATAGATGAGGAAACAAAGGAATTCTTATTATCTCAATTATCAGCTGATAGAAGCTTAGAAATTGAGGAATACGGCTGGGAGCTGATGGGTGAAGGAGATTCAGATGATGATCTTGAGCTTATTGCCAGCCTTGTTGATGAGGTATCTATTACTGAAGAAAATAATAAGACAGTAATAACATTAATTAGATATGAGTAGGTGTATGTATGAAATTAAATAAGGAAAATGTTGTATTATTAAGTATGCTAGCATTCTTTGTGGTGCTATATACAGTAATTTGTTTAGTAGTTTATAAGGCTGCTGATATTCCTCAAATTGATGTAGCTTTTAGAGATTTTGCTTATAGCATAAGAGGAGAAAAGGGTGGCTTAGTTTATTGGATTTTTAGAATTCTGACTGAGTTTGGAGATTTATTTATTATTATAGTTATGGTTATTGCTGCGGCAATTTATACAAAGCTTGACAATAGATTCTTTTTACTATTATTTGTAATTTTATTTTCAAGAATTTTAAATACATCATTTAAAGCGTTCTTTGATAGAGAAAGACCTATTGAGGCTTATAGATGGCAGGTAGAAACGTCATCAAGCTTTCCATCAGGGCATTCTACAAATGTTGCGGCAATTTTTGGATTTGTTGGATTTGTAATGATTAAATCTAATGAGAAATGCTTAGTTAAAAGAATATCATTAATATTCTGTCCTGCAATAATTTTAATAGTAATGTTCTCAAGAAATATTTTAGGTGTTCATTATTTTACAGATGTAACTGCTGGTATGTCTTTAGGTATGCTATCAGCTACAATAGGAATGCTACTTTTAAATGTGTTTAATGAGAAGAATATTTTAACTAAGGGATTATTTGAATATTTCAAAAAATCTAAT
>JAZQVB010000207.1:0-7639 GCA_045631605.1 Anaeroplasma sp. | reverse complement strand
TTAAAATCCCTGCAGCTATACCTAAGAAGCCACCAATTAAAAATGATGTAATTAACGCAATTATTAAATGCTTTAGAGTATTTGCAAGATATAAATATGTATTTTTATCCTTTAATAAATTAAAGAAATCACTTAATATTGTATTAACAGATGGAACAAATATTTCTTTATCGATTGCAGTACTTAATATTTGCATTAGGACCGCAACTAATATAATACCACCACAGTAATACAATGTATTTTTCAAATATTTAGGCATAATAGAATTCGTTTGCTGGTACAGCTCCACCGAATAATGCTGGCTTAATTGATACAGCAAACTCGATCGCTGATTTTGTGTTAGATGCTTTTACATAATTAATATTACAGTTTGGAATAGCTTTTGTTAAAATAGGCTTTGTACCACCTAATGCTAATACTTCTGCATATCCTGCAACTACTTCAGTTTGAGTAGCGCATAATCCTGCAGATGTTTCTAATCTTTGAAGGAATGAATCAACAACAGCCTTGTGCTCCTTAATTGTATCTTGCTTAACGAAGCAGCCTGCTTGTGGGAACTTATTATTTCCAGATGCCTCTTGATATAAATCTTGAACTGAGATTGATGTTATATTTGCTTTTTTAGCCTTAGCAACACTTAATGCAGGCTCTGCGATAAGTACAATAACATCATCACTTGCAACTAATTGATCACGAGTTAAGCCTGTATCTCCTAAATATGTGATATTAGCTGGAGTAATATTGTTTTGTTCTAAAACATATTTAACAACAACATCGTTTATAGTATTTTGACCAAAGAAAATAACATCTGCACCATTCATATCAGCTAAAGTAAAGTTTGCTTTACCAGATGCAAAAAATAAATTACCCCACGTTAGAACTGAAGCTAAAACATAGTTTTGATTCTTACTATACATATTAGCACCTAAATTAATTGGAGCTATAATTACATCATTAGTTTTATTAACAAATTCAGTTTGTAAAACAGATGCCTCAACACCTAAAGTAAATGTATAATCATCCTTATAGGTTGTAGCTAGCTCAGCTGCAGCAATTGCAGGAGCACCACCTGGAGCTAATACGCTTAGCTTGTAATTATCAGCCTCAGTTGTAGTCGCACCGTTATTATTAGAGCATCCAACACAAATAAATGTGAATAATGCCATTATCACAAATAAAATTCTTTTCATAAATAATTCACCTCGCTTCTATTATACAATAAGTTAGTTAAAATAATGTAAGAAATCTTACATTTTTATATTTTTAATTGCTGGGCCATCTAATACATTACCATGCTCATCATATTTAGAGCCATGGCATGGACATTCATATGTATTTTCATATTGATTATAATTTAAACAGCATCCTAAATGATTACATCTATGTCTTTTTATCTTAATTAAATTAATCATTGAATTGCATATATTTTTCAATAAATTTTGCTTATTTAAAGCTCTAGACGGATTAAAAATATCACTATATATATTATTTCTTCCTAATATTAAATCAGTTAAAACCATAGAGCTAATCATACTACCTGTCATACCATACATATTAAATCCAGTTGCAACATATAAATCATTATCATTTTTAGTATATCTTCCAATATATGGAATAGAATCTAGGCTAATTGTATCCTGATTAACCCAAGAATATATAATATCATCATCCTGTATATATTCCTTTATATCATTAAACCCATCTATATTATCACCAACATTACTATCAGACGCACCAATAAGCAAATAGTCCTTATAGCTTCTAAAATATAATGAATCATCTCTTCCGCCAATCATGTTACCTTTAAAGCTTGAATAATTTTTGATAACCATTACATATGATTTATTTTGAGTTAGCTTTAAGGGGTATAATCCTTTAATTTTGAAAAAGGGATATCCAGTAGTAACAATAATTTTATTTGCCTTTATATGATTATTATTTGCATATGCAAGATTATTTTCTATTTTTGTTATACAGGTATTTTCATATATTTTTAATTCCTTAGCTAAGGAATTGATTAGCTTCATAGGATTCATTTGAGCCTGATTATTAATTTTATACGCCTTATAATATTCTAAATTTAATAATTTAATATCTACCTCTTCATATGTGAAATCTAGTTTTTTAAATGTATTAATTTCATTTTCATATTCATACGAATTAGTAAAATATCTATATGATGGCACCTCTTCAAAATCAAAATCATATTTTTTACTTAGCCTTTTATATCTTCTTATCGCATCTAAACAAGAGTTTAAATAAAGCCTAGTATATTCAAGTCCTTTATCATTTAAAAGCTCATAATAATATAAGTCCTGTACTACTGTGATAGTCGCAGTTGATTTAGATGTTTTTTTAGAGCCTATCCTATCTCTTTCACACAAAACAACATCTAAGCCCTCCTCTTTTAAATAATAAGCACATAATATTCCAGCAATACCTCCACCTATTACTAAAATATCGCAGGATATATCATTTTCTAATTTATTAAAATTGCTTTCTTCGTTACTCCACATTTTATTCAATTTAATCACCAAATATAGTATGTGTCAAAATATACGAAATTAAAAAAAGAGATCCGAGGATCTCTAATTTATTAATTATTCAGCACATGCATTGCAAAGCTCAGCAAAGCTTTCAGCAATTAATGAAGCTCCACCAACTAAACCACCATCAACATTTGGTTGTGCCATATATTCTTTAATGTTCTTAGTTGATACAGAACCACCATATAAGATTCTAATCTTATCAGCGATTTCTTGGTTATAAACATTAGCTAAAATTGAACGAATATAACCACATGCCTCTTCAGCAATTTGAGCAGATGCACTTCTACCAGTACCGATTGCCCATACTGGCTCATAAGCGATAATAACATTTGCAGGATCTGCGATTTCAACACCTTCAAGAGCCTTAACAACTTGAACGTCTAAAACCTCATTAGTCTTTCCTGTTTCTCTTTCTTCTAAAACCTCACCTACACAGATGATTGGCTTTAATTCGAATTCTAAAGCCTTCTTAACCTTTAAATTGATCTTTTCATCTGTTTCGTTAAAGTATGCTCTTCTTTCACTATGACCTAAAATAACATAGTCAACCTTAGTATCCTTTAACATTACTGGTGAAATTTCACCTGTATATGCACCGCTTTCCTTTTCATGCATGTTTTGAGCACCTATCTTAAGTTGCTCTGGACTTCTTTTAACAAGGTCTCTTAAGATGATAGCTGGAGCACAAACCACACAATCAACACTTGTAGGAAGCTTATCAGCTAACGCAAGAGTAAATTGAATAGCCTCATCTCTAGTCTTATTCATCTTCCAGTTACCAGCTAACATTGGTTTTCTCATTATAATTACTCCTAAATTTTATTATTAGATTTCGTCAACACAAGCGATACCTGGTAATGTCTTACCTTCTAGGTATTCAAGTGAAGCTCCACCACCAGTTGAAATGTGGCTTACCTTATCAGCGTAACCTAATTGTTCAGCAGCTGCAGCTGAGTCACCACCGCCGATGATTGTAGAAGCATCCTTTAAGTTTGCAAGTAATTCACAAACACCGATTGTACCCTTATTGTAGTTTTCCATTTCGAATACACCCATAGGACCATTCCATACAACTGTCTTAGCACCAGCTAAAGTTTCAGCAAATAATTCTAATGTCTTAGGACCGATATCTAGACCCATATCATCATTTGCAAATTCACTTACAGACTTAACTACACCTGGAACATCAGCAAATTCCTTATTAACTACTGCATCAACAGGTAATACAATCTTACCATTAGCCTTAGCTAATAATTCATTTGCAAGCTCTAGCTTGTCATCTTCACAACGTGAAGCACCGATATTATAGCCTTGTGCCTTTAAGAATGTGAACATCATAGCACCACCGATTAATACCTTATCAGCCTTGCCTAATAATGCTTCGATAACACCAATCTTATCAGAAACCTTAGAACCACCTAAAATAGCGATATAAGGACGAACTGGAGTATCAACAGCACCACCGATGAACTTGATTTCCTTTTCTAATAAGAAACCAGCAGCAGTTTCACTTACGTTTGCAGCGATACCAACATTAGATGCTGCAGCACGGTGTGCAGTACCGAATGCGTCGTTAACAAATACGTCACCTAAAGATGCCCAATAAGCACCTAATTCTGCGTTATTCTTTGATTCAAGCTTAACTTCCTTGTTAGCTTCTACGCTGAAATCTTCATATCTTGTATTTTGGAACATTAAGATTTCACCTTCGCCTAAGCTTGCAGCTGCAGCCTCAAGCTCAGCACCTCTTGTAGCATTAACGAACTTAACTGGCTTACCAATTAATTCTTCTAAACGCTTAGCAACAGGTGTAATATCATTCTTTGCGATATCTTCAACAGACTTAACTCTTCCTAAGTGAGAGAATACGATTGCCTTACCACCATTATTTACTACATATTCAATTGTAGGTAATGCAGCACGTACACGAGTATCATCTGTGATAACACCATTCTTCATAGGTACGTTAAAGTCTACACGAATTAAGACTTTTTTACCTTTAACATTTAAATCTGAAACAATTTTCTTTGCCATAATTATATATCCTCCATTTTTATATTGCTTTTACAACAATATAATTATAACATATTTTTTCATAAATAAACAAAAAAATGTTAATTATAGCCATGATATAACGCTTACATAAAAATATAATTTACACAAAAAGAAAAAAATATCAAATTAATGATATTTCTCTCTACTTTTTATGCTCTTTATTTATTCTTAATGCTCTCATCGCGTTAAATACAGCAATTACACAAACACCTACATCTGCAAATATTGCAAGGCCAATTGGAACCTTAAAATTAGGAATAATTGATAAGCTTGCTATAGCACATAACAACAAAACTAAAATCTTAATTCCAATAGTAAATATTATATTTTGCATTGCAATGTCTTTAGTTTTTTTAGCAATTCTTAGTGTTAATGGGATAGATGAAAGATCATCATTCAAAATAACAACATCTGATGCTTCTATTGCAGCATCACTACCAATTTGTCCCATTGAACATCCTACCTGTGATAATGCTAATACAGGAGCATCATTAATTCCATCTCCAATAAACATTACCCTATTACCTGCGTTAATAAGCTCCTCAATCTTATTTGCCTTATCTACAGGAAGAAGGCCATAATAATATTCACTTATATCCAATCTTTCACAAAGATGCTCGACAGACTTTTTATTATCACCAGATAAAACAATAATTCTTTTATTTAAATTATGAAGTTTCTTTACTGTATCAAATGCTTCTTCCTTAATTATATCCTCAAGAACTATAGCACCTAAGCATTGTTCTCCCTTAGATATATATAAGACACTTCCACATTCATCAATTTCAATAGGTGTTATATTATTTTCTATTAAAAGCTTCCTATTTCCACATAGATATCTTTCACCATTTAAATATCCTATAACACCAAGCCCTGGCTTTTCTTTAATTTCAAATTTATAACCATCTATTTGAAGCTTATTTATCGCATTAGCTAATGGATGAGTTGAATCATTCTCTAGTCCCTTAGCAATTTTTAAAATCTCTTCATGACCATAAATTTTAGTTATTTCGAATTCAGCCTTTGTCAATGTTCCAGTTTTATCTAAAACTACAATATCTACATTGCTAATAGCCTCTAAATAGCTTCCACCCTTTACAATTATCTTATTTTTGGCATTGCATCCAATACCCGCAAAATAAGTTAACGGAACAGAAACAACAAGCGCACAAGGACAAGAAATTACTAAGCAAGTTAGCGCGGCATATACAAAATCCTTATATAAAGCATAGCTAAAGCCTTTAAACATTCCAAAAATACTAGGAACAATTAACGCTATAAATAACGCAAATCCAACAACAATCGGTGTATATACATGTGCAAACTTAGTTATAATCTTCTCGCTTTTAGATTTTTTCATCGTTGCATTTTCTACCATATCTAATATCTTACATGCGGTAGATTCATAATATTCCTTTGTTGTCTTTATAGTTAAAGATCCTAAAGTATTTATACTTCCTGATAAAACTGTATCTCCAACATTAATCTCTATATCAAGTGGTTCTCCTGTTAATGATGCAGTATTAATAACACCTGATGTTAAAGCTACTGAATCAATAGGAATCATCTCTCCTGGTCTTACTATAATATTTGTACCTATTTCAACATCCTCTACATCAACAAATTCGCCATTTTCAAGCTTACAATTAGTAACCTTTAAATTCATTGAGCTCATTATAGCATTTCTACTTTTTTCAACTGCGACCCCCTGAAACACCTCTCCTATTTGGAAAAATATTACAATTGCTACAGCCTCCATATATTCAATATCTCCAAATATACGGATAAAAAATGCACCAATAGATGCAATAGACATTAAGAAAAATTCATCTAATAAATTACCTGATATAATATTTTTAGCTGCTCCTAATATTATGTCATATCCAGCAATTAAATACGATATTATATAAAGAATTAAATAGATAAGCTCATTATCTATTTTATTTTGTAATACTATCGCAATAATCCATAAAACAAATGAAATTATTAGCCTATATACTAATATTTTGTTTTTTCTGCTCATATTTTTAATTCTATATCAGGATATTCTCTTTTACACACAAGTATAGCCTCATCAAAAATATCCTCATTATCATATTCTAATAAAATCTTACCACTTACAAAGCTTATAGTTGCAGATACCCCTTTTATCTTATTAAGCTTTTTTTCTAACTTTGCTGCACAATTAGCACAACATAACCCTTTAAATCTAATTATTTTATCCATAGCTTCACCTCTACGATTAAACAATCATTTAATCGTTATCTTTATTATACAATATTAAATATCTATGTCAACTATGAATATTTATTAATAAAATACTCGTCATAATATCTTGGTAAGGAGTACTGCTCATATAATAATTTCTTTGCTTCTAGTGAACCCAATGAATAACTAATTTTTAATAACCCAATCAAATAACCTATTTTACAATTATTCAAAATACCAAGCTTACCACATTCGAATAAAAATAATCCAGCATTTTCATTGTGATATAAACAAAGATAAGATAAATATATTTTACGTTTTATATCATTAGAATCTATTTTAATCTTCTTTAAATATTTTCTTATTTTAAAATAATATATTCCCATATATAGGTATTCCTTATATTCTAAATTATCAATATATTTAGTATTAATTCTAATCTTTCTTAATATTTCTCGTTTAGAAGAATATCTTAATCTGTTTATAGTTTGAATATAAACCTTAAATGAATCAGCATAATATAATTCAATAAATTCTTTAGGTATATAACTGATGGGCCTAGCATATTTTCTTTTATATTCTAAATATTCATTAGATTTAACAAAATCAAAGCTGTAAAAATCATTGTGATAGCTAGAATATATAGAAACATAATCCTTATTTTGTGTCTTATCTCGATATCTAATTATATATACAGACTCATAAATATATTTAATTTCTAGCATCTTAAAATCCTCAATTAAAGAAATATCTATATAAATATATTTTCTTATCTGCATCAGATATGTTGTTTAACAACTGATCTAAAAGGTCGCTAAGCTGCAAAA
>JAZQVB010000206.1:0-2655 GCA_045631605.1 Anaeroplasma sp. | reverse complement strand
ATGGCTACGATCCGACTTATTAATTATCCACTTATGGATATTTCTGAGCCTAATAAGGAAGAAATAAATCACGCGAAGGAATTGTTAGGTGTTAAAAATGTGGTTAAATAAAAATAATTATTTAGATTATTTAAAAGGAATAAGCGTTATTGAGGTATCTGGCAATAGCTGTGCTAACTGCATTACATTAATGCCTATATTACATCAAATTATATTAAGTAGAAATGATGCAAAGCTTTATCATATAGAGGCTAATGAGGAAAATATAGAAATATTATCAAGGCTAGAGGTAGATTCTATACCTTCAATTTTAGTTTTATATAATGATACAGTTATATCTAGATGTCGCGGATATCAGCCAGAGGAAATATTAGAGCTTTGGTTAGACGCGAAGATTGAAGAAATTAAAAAAATATACAATCTGTAAGTTGAAAAATTTATTTGTAAGATGTATAATAAAATATGTTTTAAAAAAATCCGGAGGAGGGATTGTATGTACAAAGGATGGGAAGGCTTTACTTTTGGTAAGTGGAGCAATGACGAAGTAAATGTAAGAGATTTTATCCAAAGAAATTATACACCATATGAGGGTGATGATTCATTTTTAGTAGGCCCTACAGACGCTACTAAAAAGCTTTGGAATATAATTTTAGATTTATCTAAAAAGGAAAGAGAAGCAGGCGGTGTTTTAAACGCTGATACTGATATTGTTTCAACATTAACAAGCCATGCTGCTGGATATTTAGATAAGGATTTAGAAAAAATCGTAGGCTTACAAACTGATGAGCCATTTAAGCGTTCATTACAGCCTTTCGGTGGTATTACTATGTCTGTTCAAGCCTGTGAAATGTATGGCTATCAGGTATCAGATAGAGTAAAGGAAATATTTACTAAATATAGAAAAACACATAATGATGGTGTTTATGATGCATATACACCTGAAATGCGTGCTGCACGTAAGGCACATATTCTTACAGGATTGCCTGATACATATGGTCGTGGTAGAATTGTAGGAGATTATAGAAGAATTGCACTTTACGGTGTTGATTATTTAATTAAACAAAAGGAAATTGATAAAAGTATTATTGCAGGTACAATGCTACCTGATAAGATTAGAGATAGAGAAGAGCTTTCAGAACAAATTAGAGCCTTAAATAATTTAAAGGAAATGGCTAAAATTTATGGCTGTGATATATCAGAGCCTGCGACTAATGCTAAGGAAGCTATTCAAGCATTATATTTTGGTTATTTAGCTGCAGTTAAGGATCAAAATGGTGCTGCGATGTCAATTGGTAGAAATACTACATTCCTAGATATTTATATTGAAAGAGATATTAAGAATGGAGTTATTACTGAGGAAGAGGCACAAGAGCTAATTGATCATTTTATCATGAAGCTACGTATTGTTAAATTCATGAGAATTCAATCATATAACGAATTATTCTCTGGTGACCCTACTTGGGTAACTGAAACAATTGGTGGTATGGGTACAGATGGACGTACATTAGTTACTAAAACTGCATTCCGTGTTCTTCATACATTATCTAATTTAGGTCCAGCTCCTGAGCCTAATTTAACAGTATTATGGAGTAAGCATTTACCAATTAATTTTAAGAGATTCTGTGCTAAGCTATCAATTGAAACATCATCAATTCAATATGAAAGTGATGATTTAATGCGTCCAGAAATGGGTGATGATTACTGTATAGCTTGCTGTGTATCTCCAATGAAGGTTGGTAAGGATATGCAATTCTTTGGTGCACGTGCTAACCTTGCAAAATGCTTATTATACGCATTAAATGGTGGTAAGGATGAAATTCTAATTGATAAGAAAACAGGTAAACCATTCCAGGTTTCACCTAAGTTTGAGGCTGTTTTATCTGATGAACCACTTGACTTTAATGATGTTAAGGAAAAATATGTAAATATGATGGAATGGCTTGCAAGATTATATGTTAACACATTAAATCTAATCCATTATATGCATGATAAATATTCATATGAAGCACTTGAAATGGCTCTTCATGATACAAAGGTAAGAAGATTCTTCGCCACAGGTATTGCAGGTCTTTCTTGTGCAGTAGATTCACTTTCAGCTATTAAATATGCCAAGGTTTATCCAATTCGTAACGAACATGGTGTAATTGTTGATTTTAAAACTGAAGGAGAATTCCCTACATATGGTAATAATGACGATAGAGCTGATGATATAGCTGTATGGCTTGTTAAAACATTTATGAACATGATTAAGAAGCATTATACATATCGTGAATCAGTGCCAACGATGTCAATTTTAACAATTACTTCTAATGTAGTTTATGGTAAAAATACAGGTAATACACCAGATGGTAGAAGAAAGGGAGAACCACTTGCTCCTGGAGCAAATCCAATGCATGGACGCGATAAGAATGGTGCCTTAGCTTCACTAGAAAGTGTTGCAAAATTACCATTTGAATATTCAAGAGATGGTATTTCTAATACATTCTCTGTAACACCTGAATCATTAGGTAAGGATGAAGATTAATAGGAGGGCATTATGAGTCAAAGAGTAGATAATTTAGTACAAATGCTTGATGCATATGTTGCTGATGGTGGATATCATTTAAATGTTAATGTATTTTCTCGTGAAACATTATTAGATGCTCAAAAGCATCC
>JAZQVB010000205.1:0-4000 GCA_045631605.1 Anaeroplasma sp. | reverse complement strand
CAGAGTTAAATTTATCATATATATAATATAAAACATGCTTAGTATTACTTTCTAATATGTTTTCTATTGATATTTCAGCCTCCGCCTTAGTAACATTATTATCCTTTTTATAATAATCCTTTACTATTAAATAATCATTTTTTCCCTTACCAGATGGCAATTGGGGCTTTCTACCATTTTTAATACTATCAATTTCTAATCCACCTAATATTGTAAAAAATGCCATCTCATTATGCTTATCCGATGTAGGGTTATTACGATGATATGCTTCAAATGAATAGTTAAATGCCAGGTTTGAAATTGCGCCTGTTTTATTAGAGAATGTATTCCTTAAGCATTCAATTCTATCAGGATAAAATGTTGGTGAGTCCTTAACTCGCTTTGTTGAAATACTAGGTATTTTTACAATCGGATAAACAGGCTCATCATTCTTGATCATTTTAGGAATAACTGAAATTAATAGTTCCTGATGAGTTACAATACTTACAGTATCACCATCATAGTCAGCTCCTCCTAATCTATCAGCTATCATTGCCTCAGGATTAACCATAATAACACCAGTTAGATGTGAAAAATATTTTATTCTTTCCGTAAGTGTTATATCATTATTATTTACCTGACAAATAGAAATTTCATTTCTTGAATAGTGAGGATTTCTAAGAAGTATAATATTTTCAATATCCTCAGTAAAATTATTTTGCGGAATATAAACATTATTCTTTACTAATCTAGGTGATTCATCAATTTTACCAATGCAATGATACAATAACATTAATAAATCTCCACATAATAGCTTACGACATCCATTAACAACTAAATGTGACATCATCATTTCCTGCTTATTAGACATAAAAATATCTCTTTTAGTATTTTTATAAATAGATAAGCCTTTATATATTTCAGGGCTTACATCATATATTTCTGTCCCCTTATATTTATCTGTTCTTAGTGATTCAATTATCTTTTCTTCGCTTTGCGATTCATCTAATATTTGCTTATTAAACTCAATAATCGGATCAATATCCTTAATATTAATAGGCAATGTTGATAAAAATTGATAATTTAATGAAACATGCTCAAGCTTCTTAGGCTCGTAGCTTGAAATGCCCAATGAATAGTCATATTCATTTAAGCATTTAAAATAATATTTTAATGGGTATTCCTCTTTAATTAAATCCTTCATACTTCTAATAAAGGCAGCCATTTTAAACTGGCTTTCAGTTAAGATTAGCTTAAGCTTATCAACATCATATTCATGATATGGATCATTAGAATTAAATGTTAAACCTTTAATTTTAGTAACTCCCTTTTCCTTAAAGAATTCTTTAAAATCACAGGAATGAACCATACCCTTTATAAAAGGTAATCTTATTTGAATAGAATGACATGAATTAGAGAATGTCTCAGAATATTGGTCATCCTCATCAAATAAAACCTCATTTTTAGTAGTTTTTCTCTTAATTGATGCCGCAAGCCTTTTAGAAATAAGTCCTTCACCATCAAAATAATTTATTTCAACAGGAAAATCCTGAACAAATATTCTAGCCCATTTAATTGTACCAGTCTTATTGTTTTCATTATAAATATTCTCTATTTCATCAAAATATTTATATGAATTAGCAACCTTACCATTAATTAAAGAAAATAATATTTTTATCATTTCCTTCATTTTCCCTAGCTCATTATTCTTCATATCTCTTGAGCTATTATAGCTTCTTATTTCCTTAGCTAAATATTCAATTGACTTATTAGGAATTCTATCAATTTTAATATCCTCATTATCAGCATACTTATTGATTAGCTCCTTTAATTTTGTAGCCTTATTATATAAAAATGGTACAGAAACAGCGGTAATACAGCTTGTATAGACATAGCTTTTATAATCCTCTATTATCGCTATCTCATCAAAATTAAATTTAATCTTATCTAGTATTTGACAATCGGTTAAGCATAATCCTGAATATGCATACCATTTTGATAATGATATTCCTTCAGCATTATGAAATCCAAATGTTAATCTATCAATAATCTTATTATAGAAATCAGCATTGATGTAATAAACTAATGAATTTTTACTCATACTATTAGATTTAAAAAAATCTATAAATCTAATAGCTTCTCCATCTATCGTAAGCTCAAAGCCATTAGGGTATTTCTTCAATTCCTCCATTTTATTAAAATGCTCGAAATCTAATACTATAAATATTTTCTTAAATATATCTACATCATACTTTTTCTTTAAAGTCTTTAACGATTGTGCAAACAAATGGCAATTCTTCTTATTTTGCGTAGATAAAAAAGCGTAATTAGTTTCATATAAATTACATCTAATAACGTCTTCATCTCTATTACCTTTTTCGAATAGTCTAGATACAGAATAATAATTAATTCTATATTTTATTTCTGCCATACAAATCACCTACCTATAGTATACTATATTTTAGTATTACTACAACCCAAAAAAAGATAAAAGTCAGCAGAAGCTGACTTAATACTTATTTATTTTTACGTTTAAATAACAATTTTCTGTGTAATATTATGTTATACACTATGAATAGTGCGGCAACTATAGCTAATACAATTAACGCATTTGTAAATCCCTGACCTGCGTATGGTATTAAAAGTATTACTGGCACACCAAAGATCATTGCAGGTAGCTGCTGTAATACTAGATTATCTGCAGCTGGTGTTTCAAAGTTTGGATCGATTTCACGAAGTAAAATCATACCAGTTGACGCTGTACCTGTAAGCATACCGAATATTGAGAAAAATGCTTCATATTCATAATCCGGATATATTAGCTTACAAATATATTTAATATATACAAATGTAGCTATTGCCCCTATAGTACATACTGCAATTAAAGGAATTAATAATCCCTCAAGATTTTGCCAGTCAATTGCAGCAATACCAGATACAATCATAATATCAAAGAATAATCCTGATATTCTATTCATCATATAATTATTAATATATGAGTGATTCATTATCTTAGATTTCTTTAATCCTACAATAATTTTCTTAATTAATATCGCAAGCATTGAACCAATCAAGAAATTAAATCCCCAAAATAATGGTCTTAATGTATTAACACCAAAATTACCTAAATATTCAATAGCTAAATATGATAGACCATAAATAATTAATCCTGTAATAATATATACACCTATAACAAACGCTAGCTGAATTGTAAGCTTATCAACAGCCTCATTTAATGGAGCCTCATCTGGCTCATAAATATCACTATTTAATGTGTTAGCAATCTCCTTACGCTCCTCTTGAAGCTTAAGCTTACCCTTTCTTCTTAAATAATTTAAATAAATTACACCTACAATACAGGCTACTAAAAATCCTATTGCGGCAATAGCTAGGCCAAATGATGGACCATTTTCAAAGCCAAAGCTCTTATATATATTACCAAAATTTAATGCTTGACCTGTACCTTGACCATATCCCATTGGAAGAAGGTATCCTGCAGCGTAGAATATTCCCATACCACATACTGATAACACAATTGTCGTTAAAGCTCCAAAGAATCCTTGGATTAAATATCCATTAACAGTGATAATACCACTATCAAAAACTACACGCTTCTTTTTATCCTTACTTTTAACTGATGATTTTAATGACATCGCAATAAATCCTAAGCCAAGGCAGTGATAAGTAAGAACCTCCATAAATTGACCATTAATAAAATCTGAAATATATGGTACAAATTTTAAGATAAATATTATAATACCCGCAATAACGCTTGTAGGTAATAATGAATTACTAATAAGCTTAATCTTACGTCTTAAGGTATTACCTATTAAAATGGCAATTAAAATAACGCCTAATTGAATTAATATTTCCCATGAATTATAATCCCAAAAATTCATTATTATTACCTACCTTTCTATTCTTTATTAAATAGTATAAATGCATATATTTTAATAAATTAGTTTTTTGATTATTAAATATTTGATAAGTGACCTCACCAACATAAATATTCATCTTCATT
>JAZQVB010000204.1:0-1714 GCA_045631605.1 Anaeroplasma sp. | reverse complement strand
CATAATAATAGATTTCACAATCACAATATTTTAATATATCATCTGTTATTTCTTCAAAATAAAGATTGAAATCCTCATTATGAGAAGAAAAAAATAGACGAGCCTTATTATTAGAATTTAATCTATTTATTGTCTTATATTTTAAGCTCATCTATTTTCACCTCTATTATAATTTAATTTTTAACCATAATTTAAATGGCACTATTGATACTAATCTATCAAAATTGTTCTTAGTGCATTTTATATTCTTAAGATTATTAGTTAAATAAAATAAATATTTACCTAATTTAGTAGCTGATGAAGGTATATTAATATCCTTAAGCTCGCCACAGCATGAGAATGCGTATTCCTTAATCTCCTCTACACCCTCTTCAATAATAACCTCCTCTAGCCTTAGACAGAAGGCAAAGGCATGCTCCTCTATTATTTTAACGCTACCTGGTATTATTATTTTCTTTAGGCTACTACAGCCTCTAAAGGCTGAGTCTGATATAGCTTTAACATTATTAGGTATATTAATTTCCTCTAGCTTTATACAATTGATAAAGGCATTTTTAGGAATATTATCAATTGTATCACTTAAAATTACCTTTCTTATATTACGCAAATTCTTAAAGCTATTTTCCGTAATATATTTAGTAATGCTTATATCTATTACATTATTATCCTCAATAATATCAGATATTTTAATATCCTTTGTATCAACAAATGGTAATGTAATATGTAATAGCTTATTACATCCCATAAAGGCATTTTTACCAATATATGATACACTATCCGGAATAATAATACTATTAAGATTACTACAGCCCTTGAAGGCTTCATCCTTTATTGAATTAAGATTATCAGGTAATATAATTTCCTCTAGCCTATTACAATTAACAAATGTAGCCTCGTCTATTGTTATTGAGCTAGTTACTGCTACGCATTTAAGTGTATCAGGAATAATATCAAATAAATATGATAATCCCTTATGCTCTCTATCGTATTTCTTATCACCTATAAAGGGAATAGTAATAGAATTAATATTATTACAGCCTCGTAATATATTACTTCCAATATATTTAACCTCATCAGGAATAATAATACTATTAAGTCCTATACAACCATTAAATGCCTCTTCATTTATCTTTTGTAATGAATTAGGTAAATTAATACGCTTTATATGCTCACAGCCATAAAACGCGTATTTATCTATTACCTTACAATTAGTTAATGTAACCTCAGCTAGAGATTCTGGTATATTATTACTAATGTATGAATTATTACCAAATATAAACCCAAAATGAGTATTTTCATTACCATCCATTTTCTCTCCTACAAATGGTAATGCTATTCTTTCTAGGCTATCGCACTCAGCAATCATATTTTTACCTAGCTCTGTAACACTATCAGGTATTATTAATTCCTTAAGTGATTTACAGCCATAGAAGGCATATTTATTGATATTTTGTAGCTTAGATGGTAAATTAATAGATTTTAAATTTACACAGTTCGCAAATGCGTATTTTGCGATAAATAATAATGATTCAGGTAAAATAACCTCTTCTACATTTGAATCCTGGAAGGCAAATTTATCTATACCAATAATACCATGAGGAATAGTAGCTATTTTATCATTAGATAAATATTTTATTATTTTTCTATTTGATATTTCAAACTTCTTTTCCTTATTTTCCTTTTTAGGCTCTTTAAATAAAATACCATTAAAATA
>JAZQVB010000203.1:0-1521 GCA_045631605.1 Anaeroplasma sp. | reverse complement strand
TGTGGTATTATGTATAATTATATTATTACAACTGATGATTTTTCGGCAGCTAATAATAAAATATTAGAGATAAAAAATAGTATTAATTATGAATTAGATGAGGTATCTTATGATTTAGAAGAGGATGGAATCTATTTAATAATAGACGAATTGTCTACTGTATCATTATTTGATACTCCTAAATTTGTTGTTGTAAAAAGCGCAGAGGTATTATTAACATTTTCAGACAAGGCAGTTCTTGAACTTGCTACAATTATGAATGATATGGATTCATCAAATGTATTAATCCTTTTAAGTACTAAAGGATTTGATACAAAGAGTGAGAAATATCAACGTATTAAACGTTTTTCTACGTATATTGATATTAAAATGAAGAATATTTCATTAGATAAATTCGCGATAAGAGAATTAGAAAAGGATGAATATAAAATAGATAATGAGGCATTATCACTTTTATGTAGCTATTCACCTAATTTATCATATCTAGAGCAATACATTGAGGTGTTAAAATGCTATAAAATGAGTGATAAGAAAATAACTGATAAGGATGTTATTCAAATGGTTCAAAAGCCACTTGATGATAATGTTTATCAATTAATAGAGGCAGTTATTAAAAAGGATAAGAAGGGTACATTTGCTTGTTATAATGATTTGAAAATTATAAATTTACAGCCATCATATTTAGTATCATTATTAATTAGTAAGTTCCAAGAGCTTTATAATGTGCAGGTATTAACTAAATCTGGATTAAATCAAAATGATATATCTAATTTATTTAATGTATCTAGCGGTAGAGCATATTATATGATTAAAAATGCTAAATCAATATCAATTAACGAAATAAAGAATAACCTAGAATATTTAAATAAGCTTGAGTATGAAATTAAATCAGGCAAGGTTGATCAAGCACTAGGTTTAGAATTATATTTTTTAAGATAGAAGAACAAAAAAAGCACCGATTGGTGCTTTTTTGTCATTAAATATATATTACTTTAATGTATTAACTGCAGTAGCTAACTCAGACTTATGTCTAGCAACATAGTTCTTATGAACGATACCCTTAGCTTGAGCCTTATCTAACTTCTTATAAGCTAAGCTTAAAGCTTCTGTAGCTTTTGCTAAATCATTAGCTTGAACAGCAGCAAATACAGCCTTCATTGCAGTCTTAAGTGATGATTTGAATGCTACGTTTGCTTTTCTAGCCTTTTCATTTGTATGAACACGCTTCATTTGTTGTTTAATGTTTGCCATAGTTTCACCTCCGCTATACATATGCATTCACAATTATAACAAATAAGAAAGTGCATTTCAAGAAAAAAATGCAAAAAAATGGGTAAATGTATTAAAAAACTAAAAAATGAAATAATAATAATGGTGATTTTATGAACAAAGGTAGAACTGATATGGCAGTAGAGGTATTAAAACCTGATTTTAAGTATGATATTGACGAAAATATAAACGGTATGAACCTTAAAAAATGTTATGTTGATAAAGAATTATCAGAAAAATTAAATAAAAGAG
>JAZQVB010000202.1:0-9705 GCA_045631605.1 Anaeroplasma sp. | reverse complement strand
ATTTGGCTCTATAATTGAAAAAAATAAATAATTAAATTATAATTAGTTAAGAATTATTTTTTAGGAGAAAAACATGAAGCAAAAAAGAAGTAAATGGTTTTATGCTACAGGCTGTACCTGTAGAGATATGACATATATATTAGTGTCATTATTTTTATTAACTTATATTCAATATACAAATTTAGTTAATAAAAAACAATTTGTAGTTTTATCTATAATTATTGTTTTATGTAGAGTATGGGATGCTGTTAATGATCCTATGATGGGTACTATTATATCTAATACTAAAACTAGGTTTGGTAAATTTAGACCTTGGATATTAATAGGTGCAATTACTAATGCGATTGCCCTAGCATGTATGTTTAATATTAGAGTAGATGTTGGCAGTAGTATTAATACACTAGGCTGGTATAATGTTGGTATATTAGGTGGCTTATATTTATTATGGAGTATGACATACACAATGAATGATGTTTCATTCTGGTCAATTCTTCCGGTTTTAGCTGAGAATAAAAAGGATAGAGATACATTAACAACAATGCTTACAGTATTTGCCTCATTAGGCTCATTTATCGCTGGTGGATTAGTACCAATGCTTACACCATCTAATCCTATTAAGATATATGGGGCTATAGGTATTATTTTTGCTGGATGCTTCCTAATATCACAAATAATTGTATTCTTTATGGTTCATGATAATAAGGATGATACATTTATTGAAAGAAATGCTGTAGAGAAGAAGGAAGAAAATATTACTTTAAAACAAATGTTTAAGATAGTATTTTCTAATAATCAATTATTAGTTATTGCAATTGTATTCTTGTTTGCTAATCTAGGTAGTGCAATATTAAATGCGTTTGGTCAAAATTTCTTCTATTTTAAATATGGCTATAATGGTACTGAAATGTTTATATTTACAGTAATATATGCGGCAGGTACATTATTATCTCAAGCATTATTCCCTATGTTTGCTAAAAAGTATTCTAGAATGAGGATTGCATTTATATCAGTATTAATATTAAGCTTAGGATATTTATTGTTCTTTATTTTCGCAAATATTGGATTACCACAATCAGTAAGCTTTATATTACTTTGTGCATCTGGTGTGTTTGTATTTGTTGGCCAAGGTATATTCTATATGGTTATGCTAATAATGCTTACTAATACTATCGAATACGATGAATGGAAATCTGGTAAGCGTAATGATGCGATTGTATTTAGTGTTAGACCATTTATTGTAAAGCTTGCAGGTGCTATTCAATATTTATTAGTATCAGTTACACTTGTAATTTGTGGATTATATACAATTACAGAGGAGATTGGAAAGGTAGTTCAAAGTATATCATTAAAAGAGGTTACTGAGGAGGCTGGAGCTAGTACTATTACAGAAATGCTGTCAAAGGTTAATTCTACTCAAATGCTTTTATTAACACTATGTATGACTATTGTACCAGTTATTTTATATGTAATAGGATATTTAATAACTAAGAAGAAATATATTATTGATGAAGAAATGTATGATAAGATGATTTTTGAAATTGCAGAAAGAAAAAATACAACAGAATAATTGATTTATACGGCATATCCATGCCGTGTTTTTCTTGCAAATTTAAGTAGTATTTTGTATACTATTACTATTGGTAAAGGAGGAGAAATATGAATATTACTTTTGAAAATGTTACATTTAAATATATAGAACGTAAAATATTAGATTCAGTTTCTTTTTCAATTACTGATACTGATAAAATAGGTATTGTAGGAGTCAATGGAACGGGCAAGACTACCTTAATCAAATTAATATTAGGTATTGAAAAGCCAAACAGTGGTAATATCATAAAAACTGGTGGTATTCGTATTAATTATTTAGAGCAGGAACCTGTATTTGATGAGAATATGAGCCTATTAGATATAATTATGAGTGAGTCTACAGTAGAATTTCCTATTAAGGATTATGAGGCTAAATCAATATTATCTAAATTAGGATTTAAGGATTCTAGTATTACTGTTAAGAATTTTAGTGGTGGTCAGCTTAAAAGATTAGCTCTTGCGAGGGTATTAGTTGTACCATGTGATATTTTAATTTTAGATGAGCCTACTAACCATTTAGATAATGAGCTTATTATGTGGCTTGAAAAATATTTAATTAAATGGAAAAAGGGCTTATTAATGGTAACTCATGATAGATATTTCTTAACTAGAGTATGTAATAAAATGCTTGAGCTAGACTTTGGTAAGACATATATGTATGAGGCTAATTATGAAACATTTTTAGAGCTTAAGGCTGAAAGATTGAATCAAGAGGAAAAGGCTCAAAAAAGATTAAAGGCTATATTAAAACAAGAACAGGAATGGATGAATAGAGGCGTTGAGGCTAGAAGAACTAAAAGAAAGAGCCGTATTCAAAAATTTGAGGAGCTATCTAAAATAGAATTTAATGAGCATAAGACAATGGAGCTATCTAGTATTTCAACTAGATTAGGTAAAAAGCTTATTTCAATGATAAATGGTAGTAAATCGTTTGGTGATAAAAATTTATTTAGCTATTTTTCATTTGATTTAAATAGAAATGATATTATCGGTATCGTTGGAGATAATGGGGCAGGAAAGACTACCCTTTTTAAGATATTGATGCAGCAGGAGATGCTTGATGAGGGAGAATTAATTATAGGTCAAACTCTGAAATTTGGTTATTTCTCTCAGCATATGGATGCTTTAGATCCTAATATCAGGGTTATTGATTATATTAAGGAATCGGCATCAATTATTGAAACATTAGATGGTACAATAGATGCATCTACTTTATTAGAAAGATTTTTATTTACTCCTGAATTACAATATTCAAAAATAAAAATGCTATCTGGTGGAGAAAAAAGAAGGCTTCAGCTTGTTAGAGTATTAATTAGTAATCCTAACATATTATTATTTGATGAGCCTACTAATGATTTAGATTTATATACCCTTGAAATATTAGAGGATTATTTATTAGATTTTAATGGTCCTATTTTAGTTGTAAGCCATGATAGATATTTCCTAGATAAGATTTGTAATAAGCTATTTGTATTTAATAATGGCTATATTGAGGAATCAATATTATCATTCTCTGAATACATTGATCAAATGGAGGAGGTTGCTGCTGAGGTAGTAAAATCAAGCTATAAGAATACTAATAAAATGCCTGCTTCCTTACGTAATGAGCTAAATAGATTAAATGAGGAATTACCTAAGGTAGAGGAAAAAATAGAATTATTAAAGGCTGAATTAAAGATTCAAACTACTGATTATAGAAAAATGATGGAGCTTGAGGATGAAATATCTGAGCTTACTAATAAAAGCGATGATATGATGAATAGAATTATTGAATTAGAAGAAATAAAGGAATCATATGGCGGCTAAAATGAATAAGATGATAGATATAACTAATGTTATTTTAGAAACACCAAGGCTATTATTAAGAGCCTGGACATATGATGACCTAGATGATTTTTATGAATATGCAAGTGTGCCTGGTGTTGGTGAGGCTGCAGGATGGCCACATCATAAGGATAAGACTGTAAGCATTAGGGTTTTAAATGATTTTATTAACGGCAAGAAAACATTCGCTATTGTTGATAAGAAATGTAAAAAGGTTATTGGCTCCTTAGGAATTGAAGAGGATAGATTAAATCACGATTCATGTAAGGATATTTATGGCCGTGAGCTTGGATATGTTTTATCTAAGGAGTATTGGGGTCAGGGCTTAATGACTGAGGCTGTTAGGGCAGTTATTAAATATTTATTCTTTGATGTAAAGCTTGATTATATATTAGGTGGATATTTTATTGGTAATGATAGATCTAAAAGAGTATTTGAAAAGCATAATTTTAATTTTATAGCTACTAAAAATCATCAAACTATTATGGGTGATTTAAAGGAAACAAATATGCTAATACTATATAAGGATGACTATTTATCAGGATTAGAGCGTCTAAAGCTATATGATAGTAATCAAAACGAAGTAAATGAATGGATATATAGAGGTCAAAGGGTGCCACAAGGAATGTATAGAGGAGTTGTGGACATTGTTATTAAAAATGCTAAATATGATAAATTTTTAATGACTAAAAGAGATAGAAATAAGGAGATTTATCCTAGCTGTCTTGAAACTACTGGTGGGGCAATATCATATGGTGAGCAGGAAATAGATTCTGCAAGACGAGAGGTATTTGAGGAAACTGGGATAAACGATGTAAGGTTGACTTTTTTATATAAATATGTATATAATGATGCTATATATTTTATATATTATGCTGAAACTAAATGTGAGCTAGATTCTATTAAGCTACAAAAGGGTGAAACTGAGGACTATATTTGGTTAAATAGAAAAGAATATTTAAGAATGTGGGATAGTAGCTTAGTAGTAGATGTTCAAAGAATTAGATTAAATAATATATTGGAGGAATTGAGCTAATGAAGATTTTATTTAGTGATAGTAAAGAAATTAGTATTGTATATTCTGTTGTTGTGATGATACTAGGCTTACTTTTGGCGTTAGCGTCAATGTATGCTTATGACCAAACAATAAGCATGATATTTACATGTATAGGTATAATAATTATTTTAATTAATATATTTCCTTTATTAGCAGCCTGTACGGCTGTACAACACGATAAAAGATATATTAGTGATATAGTATTTTATGGTATTTCTGTAGCACTAGGCTCATTATTTATTTTTGATCAAAGTAAGGCTGTAAGTATTGTTTTTGGATTTTATTTAATAGCTATGCCAATATTTAGAATTGTTGTTGCTAAGGATAAGCTTAGAAGATTTAAAAAGGAGCTACCATTATTTATAGTTGCCTCATTAATGATATTTAATGTATTTAATAGTGTTTTAAGAATCGCATTAATTGTTGCTGGATTTGCGGCAGTTGTATATGGAATTGTTAATTTAATTCTTACATTTGTTAAGAAGGATTCTAGTGATGATGACGATTCGTCAGGCTCTGTAAAATTCTACGATAGAGGCGATACTACTGTTATCGATGCAGAGGTAAAAGAGTTATAAAATGTGCTTGACACATAAAATGCGTATTGCTATAATATGTCGTGTTCGATTTATTATAGCTTTATTTTTTTAGGAGGTAGTGAAATGAAGGTTGCTGTAATGACTGATAGTAATAGTGGTATTACTCAATATGAAGCAAAAAATCTTAATATTAAGGTTGTTCCTATGCCATTTACAATTGATGGTGAAGAATATTTAGAGGATATTAATCTTACTCAAGAGGAATTTTATGACAAGCTAATAGCTGGAGCGAATGTTTCAACCTCTCAGCCTTCAATTGCATATGTTAATTCATTATGGGATGAATTACTTGAGGAATTCGATGAAATTGTATATATTCCTATGTCTAGTGGATTATCAAATTCATGTGCATCTGCCTTAACCTCTGCAAAAAATGATTATGAAGGTAAGGTTTATGTTGTAGATAATCAAAGAATATCTGTTACACTACGTCAATCTGTCCTTGATGCTATTGAGCTTGCAAAAAGAGGATTATCGGGTAAAGAAATTCATGATAAGCTAATGGAAATGAAAATGAATTCGGACATTTTTATTATGCTAGATACTCTTGAATACTTAAAGAAGGGTGGAAGAATCACTCCTGCAGCTGCAGCCTTAGGTGGTTTATTAAAAATCAAGCCTGTTTTATTAATTAAGGGTGAAAAGCTTGATAAATATAAAATGAAGAATAGAACCCTAGAAAATGCAAAGAGAATTATGCTTGATTCTTGTAAAAAGCAAATAGAGGGATATTTAAAGGAATTAGATGGTAATACTGAAAATGTCCATTTAGCTGTTGCTTATACAGGAGTTGATAAAAAGGAAGCTTTAGCATTCGTTGAGATGATTAAGGAGGATTTTCCTAATCATGATATTGTTTGCCAACCATTATCTCTTTCAGTTTCTTGTCATATTGGGCCAGGTGCTCTAGCTATGACAGTAACAAAGGCTTTAAATTAAACGGTATTCAGTACAGAATACCGTTTTTTTATTCAAAATTGCAAATATTATATATGTGTAGTATAATTAATATTAATTGTAAGGAGCTGATTTTAATTGAAAACTAAAAAAATACATCCTTATATTCTAATTATATTGACATTTATTGGAGTAATTCTAATTGGTACAATATTATTAGCATTACCAATTTCATCTACAAATAATCAAAGCTTTGGCTTTGTAGATTCATTATTCATGGCAACAAGCTGTGTATGTGTTACAGGCTTATCGGTAATGGAAAATGGTATTGCTGTAGATATGACCTATTTTGGTAAGGCCGTTATGGTTGTTTTAATGGAGGTTGGTGGACTTTCGTTTATAACAATTGCCATATTCTTTTTTACAATAATAGGTGGTAGAATAGGATTTAGTAATAAATTTATGCTTAGAGAAGCATTAAATCAAAATACTGCCAATGGTTTATTAGGCTTAGTAAAGAAGATTGTTGTAACATCATTTATTATTCAAACAATATCTACATTAATAAATTGGTATCCATTAATAGAGTATTGTGATGCTATATATGGAATGTCTGATAGTAATATATGGAAGGCATTAATTATGAGTGTATATCATTCAGCTGCCGCATTTAATAATGCAGGCTTTGATATATTTGGCTCAAACAGTATGGAAAATTTTGCATCTAACGCAAATGTAATTTCACAATCAAGCATGCTTATAATTAATACTACAACAATTTTATTAATTGTTTTAGGTGGTATTGGCTTTGTAATAATTGATGATATATTAAAAAATAAAAAATGGAAAAAATTATCATTACATTCAAAAATAACCTTAATAGCGACATTTGTATTAATATTTGGTGGTGCCATATTATTTAAGCTAACATCAAATATGGGATATTTAGAAGCGTTATTCTCATCAGTAACTGCTCGTACGGCAGGCTTCGCAACATATAATATGGCTAATCTTAAGGCTTATCCTGTTGCATATTTTATAATGATAATTTTAATGATTATAGGTGCATCACCATGCTCAACTGGTGGTGGTATTAAATCAACAACCTTCGCAGTTGTAGTGCTTGCAATTATACATTTTGCGATGGGCAAGAAAACAAAGGTATTTGAAAGAAGATTGATGCATGATCAAATATTTAAGGCATTTATTTTAATTTCTATGGCAACAGGAATTGTACTTATAGGTACAATGATTATTCTTGCAACTCAGCCTGAATTAGGAATAGACTGTGTATTATTTGAGGTATCCTCAGCATTTTCAACTACAGGATTATCAATGGGTATTACTACATCATTAAGCAGCTTTAATAGAGTTATTGTATGTGTTTTAATGTTATTTGGTAGATTAGGTCCACTTACAATAATTGGAGTAGTTAATAAAAACTGGTTGGCTGGTGAAAATGAGCGTATACAATATATAGAAGAGAGTGTGATTATAGGATGAAAAAGAATTTTATAGTTATCGGATTAGGAAGATTTGGTGCTAAAATCGCAAAAACATTAACTCAAATGGGATGCGATGTTTTAGCAATTGATAAGGATCCAGAAAGTGTTACTGCAATAAGCAAAAATGTTAGCCATTGCTTTATAGCTGATGCTACAAAGCTAGATGTATTAAGAGATTTAGATGCACAATCATGTGATCACGCGGTTGTTGCTATAGGTAATAATTTGCAGGCTTCAATTTTAACGGTTGTTAACCTAAAGAATCTAGGAGTTTCTAATATCACCGTTCGTGCTGATGAGCCAAGCCATAAGGAGGTATTAGAGCTTATTGGTGCTAATGATGTTATTATTCCGGAGGAGGAATCAGCAGTTTCTCTTGCTAATTCAATTATTAGTGATTCGATTTTAGATTATTACCGAATTACAGATGATTTCGCTATTATGAAGCTATCTGTATCAGATAAATTTAAGGCTAGAACATTAATTGATTTAAATGTTCGTAATAATTTCGATGTAAACATTGTTGGTATGCTAAATGATAAAAATGAGTTTTATATACCAAAGGGAACTGATATAATAGGATCAGGCAATATTGTTTATGTTGTAGGTAAGAAACCGAAAATTAGAAAGTTTGAGCAATTTTTGAATAGCTAGGTGATATAAAATGAGAGCTTTACTTGTTTATAATGCTTTTAGTGGATTAAATAATAAGGTGAGTAGAAATATAGATCTTATAATTTCTGAATTATTAGATGTTATGGATGTTATACCATTTGAATCTACAGCTCCTAAAAGCATCATATCTAAAATTATAACAGATGGTAGTAATTACGATATGATTGTTGTTGTTGGTGGCGATGGTACTGTTCATGAGGTTATTAACGGAGTTATGGCTCTTGAAAAAAGACCAACGGTTGCTATAATTCCAACAGGCACATGTAACGATGCTGCTAGAAGCTTAGGTATGAAAAATAGTATTAAGAAAAATCTTAAAATAATTAAAGAGAATAATCAAACATCATTAGATATTTCTCATATAAATGGTGAATATTTTATTTATGCCCTTGCGACTGGCACATTAACTGAAATAAGCTATTTAGCGCCAAGAAAATCTAAATCTATATTTGGTAAATTAGCTTATTATTTATATGTATTAAATGTACTTAAGAATACTAAGTCAGTAAATATCAATTTCAATTCAAAGGAAAAGAAGCTATCAGGAGAATATTCCTTGTTCCTTGCAACTAATACTAGATATCTTGCAGGATTTAAGCTAAAAAGGCTTAAAAAGGTATGCTTAAATGATGGTAAGCTACAAATAGTCCTTATTAAAAACACAATAAAGCTATTTGATATTATAAAAATAGGTAGCCTACTTGCCTTCGGTGAGGTTAAATCTAAGAGTATTATCGCGTTTGATTCATCAGATTTAGAAATTACGTCTAATGATGAATTGGATTATAATTTTGATGGTGAGCTATTAAGCCATAAAAATAAAATACATGTTAATGTAATTCATAAGGCAATTAATGTAGTTGCGGAAAAGAAGACTATTAAAAAATATTTCAAATAAGAATAAATAAGACTAATATAGATAACAATATACTAGGTGGTGAGTATATGAGAAGTGTATCTAAGATTAGTCTTTTTTTCTTTATAATTTTTTATAATTACATAATGCTAAGGGCAGTAATTTCCCCTCATGTTTATGATACCTATGGTATATCAGGAATATATATAATATCTTTAATGCTATTGATTATAATATTAATCTTTATATTAATTCCTAAAAAATTGTTTAAAAAAGAATACATAAATGAATTTAGCAAATCTAAAATTAAATATATAATAAAAGCTATTTTATATATTAGAATTATATTAATGCTTGCATGTGCAGCATACATAATTAATGTTTTATATTTATATGAATATCCCTATTATTTAGTATTAATAGGACTAGCTATTACCTTAGGTATCGTATCTAAGGCATCAGCAAAGGGAATAATAGAAATATCTACCTTATTTTGTATATGTGGAGTATTAATATACTCGCTTTATTTTATTAATCGCATCGATATGGATTACACATTATTAAAATTTAATTTATCATTTAAATATAGCTCTATTATATACATTTTATTGCTAATAATTGATAATTTTATATTACTATTAACGAACAATAAGGAAATAAGGCTTAATAAGCCAATATTAATATCTGGTATTACTGTATCAATAA
>JAZQVB010000201.1:0-16004 GCA_045631605.1 Anaeroplasma sp. | reverse complement strand
AAAGAAAAGTCTGGTGACGATGGCAAAGTGGTCACACCTGTTCCCATACCGAACACAGAAGTTAAGCACTTTAACGCCGATGGTAGTACTTTAAATAGTGCGAGAGTAGGTAGTTGCCAGGCCTCTCTTTGTTAAATTATAAAATTTAATTAGTTATATCAAGTCTAGTGATGATGGCAAGATGGTCACACCTGTTCCCATACCGAACACAGAAGTTAAGCATCTTTACGCCGATGGTAGTACTTTAAATAGTGCGAGAGTAGGAAATTGCTAGGCTTTTTTTATTTATGAAATTTAGTATATCATATTGAGGAAGAATATTATATAATAAAAGTGTCAGTTAGATAGATATCTTTCTAGAGCATATCAACCTGGGATCGGAATGAGCCCAGTTTTTTCTTTTTCAATTAACAAGTATTTTATACTGTTTTATATTAATAAATTTTGACAGGATTGATGAATGAATATCGATGGAATGATATCAAATTGCTTATCATAACCGATTGTGTGTAGTTGTTGTATTGTGTGATTGCTTAGTAATATTTGAAGTTAATCGTGCTAGAAATTAATGACTACTAGTATTTTTATTTTAAAATTAATAAAATCTACAAAATTCTACAAAGCTATTGACAATGAATATTGCGATATGTATAATATCTTTAGAGATTCATATTTTTAATGAAAATATTTTTTTGTAGTTAATTGGAAACGTTTCCGTTAATTGGGCGAAAAAATTATTTCGTTAACGCTTGGAAACGTTTCCAAATGAAAACAGGAGGATTTATAAAATGAAGAAAAAATTAAGTTTTAGTTTATTTTTAGTTTTATGTGCCTTTTTATGCTTAGCATGTAACAAAGAAGGCACTACAACTACAGGAACTGATGAGCCTACAACAGAGACTCCAACAACAACTGAAGTTCCTACTACAGCGCCAACAGAAGTGCCAACAACTATTCCATCTTCTACAATAAATGAAGAGGTTGAAGTGTTAAAAGCTTCTGATAATATTGAAATTGCTGTAAAAGAATCTAGAGATATTAACTTAAAGGATTACTTTAAATATTCTGGAACACAATACTCATATGTTGTAAAAACTGAGGATAAGGGTATTGTAGAAACTGAATTATTAAATAGTTCATTAACTATTTATGCAGAATATAAGGGTGAAGAAACTGTTACTATTCAATTAAATGATAAGTCAGTAACTTTAACAATCACTGTAGTTGGTGAGGATGTATTACCTGAATTTGATGATATAACTGTAAGTTATGATTTAAATGATTCAAATTCTAAGACAGTTACATTAGCTCCAGATAAGGAAAATGATTATTCTGTATTTAGCTATAGTTTAAAGGAAGAAACAACAGGTGTAAGTATTTTAGATAATACTTTAACTGTTTCGATTACAGAGGTATGTCAAAAGACTGTTGTTATAGTATGTACTTTAGTAGATAGCAAAACTGTTGAATTTAATTTAAATATTAATGTTTATGAAACTGTTGATGTTATTAATGGTTCATTTAATGACGGATTAAATGGTTGGACATTAAATGGTGAAATTGGTAATATTTCTGAAAATGAAAAATTCTGGAATCAAGAATTCCCTATGAATAATGTAGGTAAATATTTTGATGCCCATTTAGGAATCGAAGCAAATAAGGGTACTTTAACATCATCATTATTTAAGTTATCTGGTAGCGGATATATCACATTTATGTTAGGTGGTGCTGGTAATCCAGATTGCTATATTAAGATCGTTGACGAAAATGACAATGTATTAGCTGTTTATCGTAATACTGAATTTAGAGATTTAACTCCTGAGCATAATAAATTATCAGTTGAAGAACAAAGAGAATTAATTGGTACAGAGGTTAACGTTTGTAATTTAGTTAAGTATAAGGCTGATTTAAGTGAGCACATTGGAAAAATGATTAAGGTAGTAGTTGTTGATGACGCTACATCTGATTTTGGTTTAGTTTTCTTTGATGAATTTGTTGGTTATAATGAACAAGTTCCAGGTGAAGAATATACTTTAACAAATAACCAATTAGCTAATTTTGATGAAATTTCAGGATTAATTCAAAATAAGATTGAGAGTCAAGGTGACTATACATTAGAATCATATAATGCATATATCGAAGCTGTAGAAGCAGCAAAGACTGCAATTTCTAATCCATATATTCCTCAATCAAAAGTTGATGAATTAGTAGTTTCAATTAATTCGGCATATGCTAAGCTTGAAGTAAGAGAAATTGAAAATAAAAATGCTGAAACTCAATATGTAATTACAGAAAATGATAGCGTATCATTTGATTATAATGATTATTTTGATACTAAGGAATTAAGTGGTATTACATTTGAATATGAAAGTACTTTACAATTAGCTGTTGAAAATACTGTATTAACATTCAATGCAGTAGGTGTGGAATTAAATGAATATACTGTTATTTTAAAAGCATTATACAATGGTGAAGTAAAGAAAACAGTAACATTAACTGTAGAGGTTATTGTTGAACCAACAGTTGAAGTTAAGGAAACTGAATTAGTATATAATTTTGATTTATATAAGGATAATGCTGAATATACTTTAGATTTAGCACAAAATTTAATTATTGTTGGTGATTTACAAGTAACATATTTTGTTAATGAGGTAGAATCACAATCTATATATAATATTGTATTAACTGAAGGAACACATGAATTAATTGTTCAAGCAAATTATACATACAATGGTAAAAATACAGTTACTTATAAGGTTACATTAAATGTTAAGGATACAACTAAATATAATGTTGTAAATGGTACATTTGATGCTGATTTATATGGCTGGACATTTGAAGGTCAAGAATTTGCCGCAATTAGTGAAAATACTACCTTCTGGGGCGAGCAATATCCAATGCATAATGTTGGTAAGTATTTTGATGCATACGGAAAGAATGATTTAGAACCAAATCAAGGTACATTAACATCATCATCATTTGTAGTTGGTAGTACTGGCTATATCACATTTATGCTTGGTGGTGCAGGAAATGAAAACTGCTTCATTAAAGTAGTTGATATGAATGGTAATATTTTAGCAATTTACCGTAATACAGAATTCAGAGACTTCACACCTGAGCAAGGCGGTTTAAGTGTTGAGGCTAAGAGAGAATTAATTGGTAACCAAGTTAATTTAGCAAACCTAATTAAATATAAGGCTGATTTAAGTGCATTCATTGGACAAGAGGTTAAGCTTGTTGTAGTTGATAATGCATCAAGCGGCTGGGGTGTAATTTACTTTGATGAATTACATACATATTATGAAGAAATTCCAGGTTCTGAATATATACTTGCAGAAAATCAATTAGCTAATTTAGATGTTTTAAATGAATTATTAGCAGCTGAAATTACTGAACAAGGTGATTATACTTTAGATTCATTTACTGTATATGTAAACGCAATTAATAATGCAAAGGCTTCAATTAATAATCCATATATAAAGCAATCTAGAGTTAATGAATTAGTTAATGCAATTAACTCTGCATACGAAGCTTTAGCAGTAAGAGAAATTACTGTTAAGAATGCTGAAACAAATATAATTGTTATTACAGGAAATGAAGTAACAATTGATTATAATACATATTTTGATACGGCAAATTTATCTAATGTTACATTTGATTATCAAACTACTTTAGCATTAAATGCTACAGCTAATATATTAACATTAAATACAGCTGGATTAGAATTAGGTGTATATAACATTACATTAAATGCTTTATATAAGAATGAAGTTAAAAAGACAGTAGAATTAACTGTTGAGGTTTCAGAGGATTTAACACCAATCTTAAAGGAAACAGAAATTACAATTAAGCAAGATAAGTATTTCTATGATAAGGAAGTATTTGAATTAGATTTAGCTAATAATATAGTTAATTCAGGTAACTTAGTATTAACTTATAAGGTTAATGATTTAGTATTATCTGGTTCAGTTTATACACATGAATTTGATAATGAAACTCATGATTTAAATGTTGAGGTAAGCTATGAAATTAATGGTGTAAAGGGTTATTTAGTATTCTCTATTGATTTAACAGTAGTAGATACAACTCCTTACCAATTATATAATGGTGGCTTCGAATTAGGTAATTTAGATGGTTGGAGATTAGATGGTGAAATTGCTACAGTAAGCTCTAACACAAGATATTGGATTGGCGATGGTGAAAGACCTGAAGGCTTCGAATATGGTAAGGATGGAAATTATCTATTTGACGCTTATGGAAGAGACGGATTAGAGGGTAACCATGGTACATTAACATCATCAACATTCACAGTTGGTGGTAGTGGATATATGACATATAAGATTGGTGCTGCAAAGAACATTGATCAAGTATATGTATTAGTAGTTAACGCAAGCAATAATGAAACATTAAAGGTTTTAGGTAATCCATTATGGGCTGACAGAACAAATGATGTTAAGTCTGGATGTACGTTAATTCCATATGTTGTTGATTTGAAAGACTTAATGGGTATGGAAGTATACATTAAGGTAGTAGATTATGCATCTAGTGATTATGGTTTAGTATTCTTAGATAGTTTCATTACATATTATGAATCTAAGCCTGAAGGATTTAATGAAAATTATGCAAATGCATATCAAGTATATAATGGTGATTTTGAAACAGGTACTATTGCTGGATGGCATACAGTAAATGGCGAGGTTCCAGGTCAAGTTTTAAATGGTAATAATTACTTCAATGGTAATTCTTTAAATAAGGATGGAAATTGGAGTTTCCAAGCTATTGAAATTCAAGGCACAGGATATAATACTGAAGGTCGTCAAGGTGTAATTAGAAGTAATACATTTATTTTAAAGGCTAACGGTAAGTTCTCATTTAAGCTATCTGGTGGTAATTACGCTACACAAGAAGGTATTAGAGTTGTAAATGCTAAGACTGGAGAGGTTTTAGGACAATTTACAAATGACCAACCAGCTGCATTAGATTTGGGTGAAGGGCAATTAGTTCAATATCATTATCAATTTGACAATAGTGAAGATTTAACAGTTTACATTGAAATTTTTGACCACAGATCTGAAGGTTGGGGATTAGTTGGTGTTGATTCATTATTTGTAAATATTGATTCATTTGTAGAAGGAAGTAAAGCAGCAAATAATTATAAATAAAAATAGTGGAGGCATATCATGATTTTGTGTGTTGGCGAGATTTTAGTTGACATGATAGCACACGAAAACGATGGTTGTATTTCATACTTAAGAAAAGCAGGGGGCGCGCCATTTAACGTGGCGTGCTCGGTTTCTAAGGTTGGAATCGATTCTTGTTTCGTTGGAAGTGTTGGAAATGATACAATTGGAAGCTTTTTATGTAATTTTATAAAAAAACAAAATCTTAAGAATTATTTAATTGAAAAACAAAAGGATCGTAATACTACATTAGCTTTTGTAGATTTAGATGAATTTGGAGAGCGTTCATTTTGTTTTTATAGAAAAAATACTGCAGATTACATCTTGCCATCAATTAGTGATGATATGTTAGATTCTGCAAATATTATTCATATCGGTTCATTGATGTTATCACATCAAGAGGGGATTGATTATGCTAAGGAGCTTATAGCTAGAGTTCATGAAAAAAATAAATTAGTTAGCTTTGATATTAATTTCAGAACTGATATATTTGAAAATGTTAGCCATGCCGTAAAAATTTATAAAGAAATTTTAGAGCTTGCTGATATTGTTAAATTCTCAGAGGATGAGGTTGAAATTTTTAACGAGGAATATGTAAATTCCTTAAAGGACAAATTGGTATGTATTAGCTTAGGTAAGGATGGAAGTAAATATATCTATAATAGCTTAACTAATAATGTACCATCGATAAAGGTAAAGCCAGTTGATACAACTGGAGCGGGAGATGCATTTTTTGCAGGAGTTCTAAGTCAAATAGATAGCTTGACTAAGGACGAATGGAATAAAGAAAAGTTAGATTATGCATTTTTATTCGGTAATATTTGTGGCGCACTTAATACATTAGGAAAGGGTGCTATTGATAATTTACCTACTAAAGAGGATATTTTGAAAAGATTATAAAGGAGTAAAAATATGAAGAAAAGATTATTGATACTATTTTATATAATGGTAATTTCGATTTTTACAATTGTTAATTTAAATGTAAAGGCAGAGGTGCTAGAATCTAGCAGTGATGCTTTTATGCTGTTAGATAAATCATATGAACAAAATGATAAATTTGTATTTACAGCAAGAGCTAATTTCCAAAGTGGTCAAGCTGCTGGTATTGTCTTTGGTGCTAGTGAAAATGAATATTATTATGTTTTAAATATGGACCGTTATGAAAACACGATTAAATTAATGTATTTTTCAAAAAATGAAAATAGTGATGGCTATAATGTAGAAGTACTAAAGTCTGACATGTTTATTGGTAATGATAAAATGACTGATGGTGAAAAAAATATGGTTTTTCCTAAGGTTAGAACAATAGACAATGTTGATTTTAAGGTTGTTATAACTCCACAAGATGATAAGGTGTATGCTGAATTTTTCGTAGATGGAATAAAGAGATTTGGTGTAGATGAAATTATTATTTTAGATGAAAAATATGTAGGTGGTTATTTAGGATACAATACATTTAATTCTAAGGTAGATTTCACAGATGTTGAAATAGGTGAAAGTGATTATTCATACTATACAGAATTATATCGTCAGCAATATCATTTCTCACAATTTAAAAATTGGAATAATGACCCTAATGGTTTAGTTTATTACGAAGGATATTATCATTTATTCTTCCAACATCATCCATTCTCAAAGTTTTGGTCTGATATGTATTGGGGTCATGCAAGAAGTAAAGATTTAGTACATTGGGAGCAATTACCTATCTGTGTATTTCCAGATGAATATGGCTATGCATGGAGTGGTTCTGCAATGGTATATCATAAGGGTACTAATTCAGTAATTGATAAGTGGTTTACAAAGGATACAGGCTTATTAGCATACTATACTGCAGATGGAGCTAAGCAAAATCAAATTATTATGAGTAGTGATGATGGTGGTATGACTTGGACTAAGCATAAGGAATATGTAATTAGTCAAGATTTAGTTCCTACTCCTAATGGTTTAAATATAAATGATAAATTTGATTGTCGTGACCCTAGAGTGTTTGAAGTTGAGGATAACGGACAAAAGCTATATGGTATGGTAGTTTCAGGTATGAATCCTGAAACGGTATGGTTATTACAATCAACTGATATGCTACATTGGTCTTTTGCGACAAAGTTTAATTTGTTTAGACCTGAATGTGTTGATGTATTAAAGATAACTGCTGATGATAATACAACACATACAGTTTTAACATTTGAAGGTAGAGAATATTTAGTTGGTGAATTTAAAATAAATTCAAATAATAAAATTTATTTTGAAAAATATAATTCTACTGGAAATATGGATGTTACAAATAAGACAAAGGAAGAAATCAATGCTTCAAAAATGGATTATGGACCAGATTCATACGCCACACAATCATTCTATATTGATGATCCAGCAAGTAAATATTATGGTAAAAGTATTTCAGTAAGCTGGTTTAGCGGTGTTCCTGGTGCTGAAGCAAGTGCCGATAGTGGTAGCTTTGCTGAGGTAAGAACTAAATGGAATGGTAGTGGATTCACTATTCCTGTTGAAATAGGATTAAAGAAGATTGGTGATGAATATGTCTTAACACAAACACCTATTACATTAGATAATTCTGATTTTGATAAGGAAGTAATAGTTAATGAAGCTAATGTGACTTATACTCCAGCTAGTGATAATGTATTAGCAAATGTTAATACACATCAATTAGAAGTTTTTGCAAAGTTTAATAATCCTAATAAGGAAGAAATTGAATTTAGATTAAATATTGGTGAAAATGAATATACAGTTGTTGGTTGGAATAAAACTGATGGTTATTATGTTGATAGAACAAATACTAGTGATGCTGGGATTAATTTCCCTAATTATCATAGAAAATATACAACTGGACCTGTAGATACAGAAACGCCAACGTTCTATATTTTATCTGATAATGGTAGTATTGAGGTATTCTGTGAAGATTTCACAAAGCCTTTCTATGTATTAACATTACCTTCTGTATATTCAACTAAGGCAGAGCTTGAGGTTACTGGTGAAGTTCTTATTGAAACACTAAAGGTAAATAAGATAAAGAGTGTATTCTATGATGAGGACTTAGTAACAAATGAAGGTGTTGTTTATTTAGATAAGAGCGAATTAACATTAGATATGACATTTACTAAGAAGGATAGTATTTTATTCTATACAACACTTAATGTTGAGCCTACTTGGGAAATTACACAAGGTGAGAATATTGTAAGTATTACTACAGATAACCATGGTGCACAGGTTGAAGCATTAGCTCCTGGTAGTGCTACAATTAAGGTTACATGTGGTAATGTTGTAAAAGAAATCAAGGTAAAAGTTGAGGATGGCTCTTCAATCAGTGATATTGAATTTAAGCCTGAAAATATTATAGGTGGAAAATGGTATCAGACAACTAACGGATTAGTTGGTAACAAGCCAGCTGGAGACGGCTATATTTTATCAACTAAATACTTAAAAGACTGTTATTATACAGCTCAATTTGATTTAGGTAGTGGTGCAGCTGCAGCGTTAATTTTAAGAGCTAAGGCTGATATGAGTGATTACATTATGGTTAATTACGATAAGAATGGTAATATTGTTAAGGTTTGGACTTCAAAGCGTGAAATCGCAAATGTCTATGTTGGCTCAATTGATCCAGCTAATATTACTTTAACTGCTGAAATTGAAGGCAATAACGGTAAGGTAATGCTAAACGGAATGATTGTAACAAGCTTCGTTTTAACTGATACAGATCCACAAGAAGGATATTTAGGATTAAATGTATGTGCTACTAAGGCTACTTTCAAATCAGTAGCATTACAGGATTTAGAATTTAACTATAATGGTGGCGATTTAGTTATTAAGGGTAATGTAATCCAATATATTAATAAAATTACTAATGTTACTATTAATAATCAAAATGTAGATAAGTCATTTATTAAGGTTGATGGTAGAAATATTATTATATCAGAAGAATACTTTACTACATTAACTAATACAGGTGTATACCAATTTGAAATATATGGTACATCATCAAGAATTTCAATTACAGTTAATATTAATTCCCTTCCTACAGTATCATTTGAGGATGTTGAATTAATTGAAACTGAAAAGTTAAATGTTTACATTGGAAATACCGGTGTTACAAGCGTTTATGTTAATGGTGTATTATTAACAAATGATCAATATGTAATTAATAATTACACATTAACTATCGATGGCTCATTATTAAATGTAGGTGAAAATACAATCAAAATTAATGATGAGGAAATTAAGGTTACAGTAAGAGAATTAGGAACAACTGATTTTGAAACTCCAGTTATACCTGATAATCCAACACCTAGTCCAAAGCCATCTACAAATAAATTTAATCCATTAGTAATTATTATTCCTGCAGTAGCGGTATTATTAGGTGGTATTGCGGTAGCAGTAATAGTTATTAAAAAGAAGAGGGTGTAAGAATGGCAGCTACAATTCAAGATGTTGCGAAGCTAAGTGGCGTAGGCGTCGGTACAGTTTCAAGAGTGCTTAATGGTGGAAAAAATGTAAGCGAAGAAACAAGTGCTAAGGTTTTAAACGCTATCAAAGAATTAAATTACATACCTAACAGCTTAGGAGTAAAGCTAAGAACAAAGCAAAATATGGTATTTGCCTTATTAATTCCGGTTATTAACCATACATTCTTTGCTGAATTAACATCGCATGTAGAAAAGGAAGCTCAAAAGCATGGATATTCTATATTGTTAGTTTGTTCACAAAAGCATGTTGAAAGAGAAAAAGATATTATTGATAAGCTTAATAGAAATGAAGTAGATGGAGTTATTTTTGTTACCCACTATAATCATAGCGATGATGAGCTTAAAAATAAAAACATCGTAACTATAGATAGACACTTATCTTGTGATATACCATTTGTTTCTTCTGATAATTATGAATCAAGTAAGCAAGGTGTTAAGTACTTAATAGAAAAGGGCTGTAAAAATATAGCTTATTTAGGATCAAGACCATTTGTTGATTCTGAAGTATTATTAAGAGAAAAAGCTTATTTAGATGTAATGGAAGAATATGGAATGGAAAAGAAAATTCATAGTGTAGCTATTAATCACGGTGAAGAGCAAGCTAAGGTTGAAGAGTTCATTCAAATGTATCCTGATGTTGATGGTATATTTGTATCAGGTGCATCAATGAGCTACGCACTATATAGTACACTTATTAGTAAAGGAAAGAAAATTCCTGAGGATATTCAAATTATCAGCTATGATGGATTCTTTGGAGAGCTTAAGGAAAGAAATAATATTACATGCATTGAGCAGCCTGTAGAGGAAATGGCTCAAAAATGTATAAGCATATTATTAGATTTAATTAATAAGAAAACTCCAGAGCATGAAAATATTATTAAATCTAAATTTATTTTAAATAAATCTACGAAATAGAAAGGACTATAAATATGAAAAAGTTACTAAATAGTTTATTATTAATATTTGTATTTTGTTTATCTTTATTAGGCTTAGCTTCTTGTGGTGATAGATACAGTGAGGTTCCAACTGAAGATCCAACTGAAACAGAAGAGCCTACAGGTACAGATGATTCAAATTCAACTGGAGCTCAAACAGTAAAAATTATGTTCCATGTTGATAAGAACTCTGCAGAAGGTAAAGCTTATCAAAAGCGTATAGACGCATTTAACTCAAAGTACAAAAATGTATATAAGGCAAGTGCTCAATATGTAGCTAGAACAACTGGTGCTAGTATGTATGAAACAGATTTAATGAATAAGCAACAAGAAGGAACATTACCTGATATTATCACATTTGATGCTCCTAACTGTGCTTCATATGCTAAATCAAAGCTATTATATTCATTAGATGATTTAATTCCTCAAAGTGAAATTAATGATTTTATTTCAATTTCAAAATTTGAAGATAAAATCTATGGCTTACCAATCCAAGAATCAAGTGCAGGATTCTTCTATAACAAGCAAATTTTTGATAAAGCCGGTATTGATGTATCAGGATATACAGTAGATAATCCTTGGACATTTGAGCAATTTGAAGAAGTATGTCAAAGATTAATTGATTTTTCAAAGAACAATTCTGGATATTCAAAATATGCAGTAGATATGCGTTTAGATGCAACAAAGGATGAAACTGCAACATATATGCTATATTCATTCATTTATGCTGCTGGTGGAGAATTCGTTTCTGAGGATGGATATACTGCCAAAGGCTATTTAAACAGCGATGCAACAGCTAAGGGATTTAATTTCCTAAAGGGCTTAGTTAATTCAAAATATACAGGATACGATATCGGTGCAACTGATTTCTTTACTGGTAAAATTGGTATGTATTTATCAAGTGGTTGGACTATTCCTGATTTAGATAATAAATTCCGTGAATATTTCCCAGATAGAAATTCTTGGGGTATCCTACCTTATCCAAAGGATGTTAACGCATGCTCAGCAACAGGTAGCTGGTGCTTCGGTATTACTAATAATAAGACTACTGATAAGACAGCATCAAAGGAATTGTTATTATGGTTAACATCAGCTGAAAGCTCTAAGACTATTACGGATGCTACAGGTATGATTCCAGCTAGAAAATCAGTTGAAACTAATTATGTAGTAGGCTCACCTGAATATGTTTTATATCAACAATTATTAAAGACAGGTAAGGCTCGTCCTGAAACTGTTGGTTATCCAAAATTAACAACAGCATTTAACCAAATCATCTATAATATGAAATCTGGAAATATTAATGATGTTTTAAATGCAAGAGCTAATGAGCTTCAAAGAGAATTAGATAACTTAAAAAATAAATAAAAATATTTATGAAAGGTCGATGGGATTATGCTACTTAGAACCACATTGATCATACTTGCTGTATTCATTGTAATATTCGGTGTTATTGCAGGTATAGATATTTATAAAACAAAGAAAAATACTGGGTATGTCCCAAAATATAATAAAAAATCATCAATAAGTGCATATTTATTATTAACTCCTGCAGTAATATTAGCATTTATATTTATATTGCTACCTATATTATTTTCATTAGGATATGCTTTTACAGACTATTATTTATTAGAGCCTGATAATACAGAATTTATCTTTTTAAATAACTTTAAAAGCATTATAGAGGAAATAGGCTATAAGGGTGATTTATATTACGCTATTAAAAATACAGCTGTTTTCGTTGTATGTGTTGTACCATTACAAATAGGACTAGCTTTATTGCTAGCTCTATTCTGTAATTGTAAAATGAAGGGCTCATGGATTTTTAAGATTTGCTTCTTTGCTCCTGTAGTTATTTCATTATCTGTAACATCATATTTATGGCTACATATTTTATCTCCTAGCGAAACAGGGTTGTTAAATTCAATTTTAGGTTTATTTGGAAGAGAACCAGTTGATTTCCTAAGAGATCCTAATAAAGCTATTTTATGGATAGTATTATTAAGTGCATGGCAAGGCTGTGGTTTCCAAATGCTAATATTCTTATCAGCATTATCGAATATAAGAGAGGATATATATGAATCAGCTTCATTAGATGGAGCAAATTCATTTGAGAAGTTTATATATATTACTTTACCTGCATTAAAGCCAACATTTTTATATGTTGTAATTACAGTATTTATTGGTGCTTGTCGTATAATGGTTCAACCTATGATTATGGTTGGATACCAAAGCCACGTTATTACAATTAGCTATTATATGTATCAACAAGGTTATGCATATAAATGGGTTGGTTTATCAAGTGCAGTGGCATTAATGATGACAATTATTATTGGTACTATAACTATTCTACAAAGAAAATTCTTAGGAGAAAAGGAGTGATAGTATATGGAAATGACAAGAGAACAAAGAGCTCTTTTAGCAAAAAAAAGAAAAGCTAAAAAGAAAAGAGTGAAAATAGCATTAAGTATTTTATATTATGTAACAGGTACTATTTTAGCATTAATATTCCTATTTCCATTAATATACATGATTGCTGCTTCAACTAAGACAGAAGCACAAAATGCTTTTGATGCTGGAACAATTTATATGTTCATACCTAATTTTAATTTGTCTCAAACATTTCAAAATTATAAAACATTATTTGTACAGCATTCTATATGGAAATATGCTGTTAATAGCTTAGCATATGCATGTATAACAATTGTATTAAATATATTAATTAATGGTCTTGCTGGCTATGCAATTTCAAAATTTAGATTCCCTGGTAAGAAATTTTTCAATTTCATTATTATATTCTTAATTGTAGTTCCAGTTGAAACATCAATTATTCCATTATATGCAATTGTTAAATCATTATTAAATTTAAAAGAAACATCGTCAGTTTTGGCGGTAATATTACCAGCTTCAATTTCGATATTTAATATTTTCCTATTTATTCAATTTTTCAGTGGTATTCCTTCAGAATATGAAGAGGCTGCTAGAATGGATGGAGCTACAAATCTTGAGGTATTCTTCAAAATTATCGTTCCGCTTTCAAAGCCAATTATAGCAACTGTTGCAGTATTCTGCTTCATTGGTGTATGGAATGATTACTTATGGCCGATTATGGTCTTGCCACATGTGGAAGGTAATGAATGGCCATTGCTTCCGATACAGGCGGCTCTTCAATCAATTCAAGCAATCCCAGGAATTACTACTGGTGAGGTAATGGCATCATTAGTTACAACTAGCTTGCCAATATTTATAGTTTATATAGTTGCACAAAAATATATAGTTCAGGGATTTGGTTCTGCTGGACTTAAGATGTAGAGGTGTATTATGAATTTTAAAAAGATATTAGGAGGTGCTTTAGGTGTATTAGGCTTGTTTACAATATGCGGATGTAATCAAGCAGGAGTAACACCGTCTACTTCAACAGCACCTGAGGTAAATGAACCAGAAAAAAGTACAAAGGTTTTAGAGTATTCATTTGATAATACTGTTGGACAACAAACTGTTGAAACAGTAACAAATAAGGAATATAAAATCAATTATGTTTTTGGTGAAGAAAATAAAGATTATATTTTTAAAGAAACATCTGATCCATTATTGAGAAATGGTGTTAAGGGTAATGCCTTATATATGGATGGCTTCTCAACAAAAATTTTAAATACTGATTTTGAAATGCCTAATGATGAATTTACTGTATCAGCTTGGATTGCACCACGTGTATTTGAAAATGTATTTATGTATGGTGATGGCTCTATTGCTAGAGGCCATACACGTTTAACATCAATCTTAAGTAAGGGTGAAATCGAATTAGGTGAAGGATTTTTATTTGGTTATGGTAGATTAGGTATGTGGGGCTTACAAATGGCTTTACATAGTGAAGAAACTGGTGAGGATTTCGTTGTAGGCTATTATGACCCAATTAATGCCCTACCTTTATATGAGTGGAGCTTTATTTCAGCTACATTCAATAACAAAACTGGATATGTAGCATTATCATATAATGGTACAATTAGCTATGAAGCATTAATTCCAGAGCTAGTAGGTGCAACATTAATTGATACAGCCGAGCCTTTGTATATGGGCTATTATTGTAATCCAATGGTTGAATTTGGTGTTCATAGACAAATGCCTGCAGGATTAATTGATGAGGTTGTTATTCATAATAAGAGCTTAACTCCAGGTAAGATGAATCAAGAATATAGTATAGGTTTAGATTCAGAGGGTAATCATCCTGAATTACCATTTAGTGATGTAGCCTTAGATAGTAGTGTATATGAAGGCGATAGATATCGTCCTCAATATCATGCTATTCCACCTGCAGTTTGGATGAATGAGCCACATTCACCATTCTATTACAAGGGTAGATATCATGTATTATATCAACACAATCCAGCGGGTCCTTATTGGTCACAAATTAGATGGGGTCATTTAGTAAGTGATGATATGATTCATTGGGAATACGTTAAGGATGCTGTAGTTCCAACTGCTGGAATTTGTCCAGAGGGTGTTTGGACTGGTGGTGCTGTAATAGGACCAGATGGTACTCCATGGTTAGCTATTACTGCAGGTACTAACAGAACAACTTGGAGTAATCAAAATATAGCCTTTGCACATTGTGCTGATCCTGATGATCCAAATTTAACAGATTGGGTAGTTGAAGAAATTGTTACAATTACTCAGCCTAATGATAATTCACAAGGCGAAAGAGAACAATTCCGTGATCCATTTGTTTGGTATGATGATGGCTTATATTATATGGTTGTTTCAACATCAGTTCCTAATGCTGGTGGTAGTGGTAACGTTTATGTATCAACTAACATGCACGAATGGGAATATAAGGGATATTTATTTGAATTACCATTAGATCAATATCCAGAGCAAGGTGCTCACTGGGAGTGCGTAGTTATGCTTCCTATCAGCACTAAGGACGGAAAAACTACAAAGTGGATTTTATTTGATTGTCCTCAATATACTGTTGATGGATATGAGGTAGAATGCTATTATTGGATTGGCGAATTCGATAAAAATACTTGTAGATTTATCGCTGATGACCCAAAACCAAAATTATTTGACTATGGTCGTGCAATTTATACAGGACAAAATGGTTATTGCTTCCTAACAGAGGAGGATATAGCTGCTGGTAAGACTGAGTATGAGCAAGGTAGAACGGTAATTTATGCAATTGCTCAAGGTAAAGATGCAGGAACTAAGCATAATGAATTAAGTGGATGGGCTCATAACTTTGCAATTCCTTTAGAACTTTATTTAGCAGATAATGGTGTTGATGTAATTAGAGAGCCAATTAAAGAAATTGAATCTTTATATGATAAATATTTATTTAATTATTCAGGTAAGGGGAAATCTGCTGAATTTATCAATGAGCAAATAAGTGAAATTAGAGGAGATACTCTAAGAATAGA
>JAZQVB010000200.1:0-4072 GCA_045631605.1 Anaeroplasma sp. | reverse complement strand
AAATATGAGGAGCTTTCCACATCAACGGAAATACTCGAAACAGGTATAAAGGTCATCGACCTCATCTGCCCTTATTCCAAGGGTGGTAAGATCGGTCTTTTCGGCGGTGCCGGCGTTGGCAAAACCGTGCTGATCATGGAGCTCATCAACAATATCGCTAAGCAGCACGGTGGTCTTTCTGTATTTACAGGCGTAGGCGAAAGAACAAGAGAAGGAAATGATCTTTATAATGAAATGAAGCAATCAGGCGTTTTAGGTAATACAGCGCTTGTTTACGGACAAATGAACGAGCCACCGGGAGCAAGAATGAGAGTTGCACTTTCAGGTCTTACCATGGCGGAATACTTTAGAGATGAAGAGCATCAGGATGTATTATTATTTATCGATAATATCTACCGTTTTACACAAGCGGGTTCAGAGGTTTCAGCTCTATTAGGCCGTATGCCATCAGCTGTAGGTTATCAACCAACGCTAGCTACAGAAATGGGTAAATTACAAGAAAGAATCACATCTACAAAGGATGGATCTATCACATCAATTCAAGCTATTTATGTTCCGGCAGATGACTATACAGACCCAGCACCAGCTACAACATTTACGCATCTAGATGCAACAACAAACTTATCTCGTAAGCTTACTGAGGAGGGTATATATCCAGCAGTTGACCCACTTGCTTCAACATCTAGAGCTTTACAACCAAATATTGTTGGTAAGGAGCATTATGAGGTTGCAAGAAGAGTTCAACAAATTATTCAAAGATATAATGAATTATTAGATATCATCGCAATCTTAGGTATGGATGAATTATCTGATGAAGATAAATTAGTTGTATTACGCGCAAGAAGAATTCGTTTATTCTTATCACAAAATATGTTTATCGGTGGTCAATTTACTGGTATTCCAGGAGCTTATGTACCTGTAAGTGAAACAGTGCGTGGCTTTAAGGAAATATTAGATGGCTTACATGATGATTTACCTGAAGAAGCATTCCGTTTAGTTGGTACAATTGATGATGCAATTAATAAGGCAAAGGAATTAGCTAAATAATGAGAATAATTGTATCTACTCATCAAGGAACTATTTATAATGAGGATGTTGATTATATTGTAGTTCATAGCGGTAATGATGGTGAATTTGGTATTATGAATAATCACATTCCTGTTGTTTCTATCTTAGAAGAGGGTTATATAAAGCTTGTTAAGGAAAATAATGAATATTATGTAGGTGTATATAGTGGTATTCTAGAATTCCATGATAATAAGGCTATGGTTTTAGTCCAAGAGGCTCATATTGGTAATTCTCCTTTAGAGGCTAAAACATACTTAGAAGAAATTCGTAAGGAAAGACAAGATAGAAATAAACAAGAGATTGTAGATTTCACTAAAAAAGAAAAAGAATTGCGTGATCATTTAAAGAATGCAAATGCAGGAAATTTATAATAAAAATGCCATAGAAATATGGCGTTTTTAAATAATTGGAGGATTTTATGCTGTCAATTAATTTGTACAATTTAGGATACACATGCGTATTTTTAATGGTATTATTAGGCTCATATTATACAATTTTACATACAAGATTAGAGACATTATTTAAGCCTGGTGCGGTATGGCCGATAAGAATTGCACAAATAATATTATCGATAATACTTGCTTATTTGGTAACTCAAGGAATTATGTCTTTAGTTACTAATACACAATTTTAAAAAATAATGTATAAACACCTTGGTTAGGTAAATACTATAACTGAGGTGAGAATATGAAAGATAAAATAAAAGGATTTTTTATAGAAAAAAAGGAATTATTAATATTTATAGGTGTAGTAGTTGTAGTGTTTTTAGCTGTTATTACTGTTGCGTCTATCGCAATTAACAAAAATACTCCTGTTTCTGATGATGATTTAGATATAACAAGTGTACCATCAACATCACAGCCAACATCAAGCCCTACACAATCAACTACAATAGAACCAATAATATTAAGATTCTCATTACCTGTTAGTGGAGAATATAATAAGGTTAGAACCTTCTTTGACCCTGAGCTTAAAACAGAAGAATTAGTTTCTGCGGTGATTGATACAGGCTCTAAAATTATTACTTCAACAGGTATTAGCTATTCGAAATCTGATAACACATCATTCTCTGTATTAGCTATTTATAATGGTGAGGTTGTAGATGTTACATCAGATGAATTGAAGGGCTCAAGTATTACAATTAAGCACTCTAATGACATTATAAGTGTTTATTCATCATTAACAGATGTATGTGTATCTGTTGGCGATATTGTTGAACAAGGCAATAAGATTGCCTCAGCATCTACATCAACTAATGATGTTAAGGCCGGAGTACATGTATATTTACAAATTAAGATTAATGATAAATATGTAAATCCAGATGCTGTTTTTGGGTTAGAATTAGAGGACGTATCTGCAGAGAAATAAGACTGATTTCAGTCTTTTTTTCTATTTATGGTCATATATTCTAATAGGTGAGAATATGGTTAACGAAAACAGAGTAATAAAAATGGCTTTAGAAATGATAGATGGAAACAAAACAGTACGTCAGGTTGCTAAAATAGTAGGATATTCAAAATCAACGGTTCATAATGATTTAACAACAAAGCTTGAAAATATGGATATAGAGCTATATCAACGTGTTAAGGATATTTTAGAATATAATAAAAAAATCCGCCATATTCGTGGCGGAGAGGCAACAAGAATTAAATATCTAGAGGGATCTCAATATTGAAATCACCTATTTTCATAAGTGCGTTTGCTGATATTTTATATTTATATAAATCAGATTCTAAATTATTAAACTTATCAACATCACAATTAGCAAGTATAATTACATCCTGAGTAAATGATGTAGATTCAATATTGATATATGGAATAACCTTTAAAATGCTATTATATCCTGCGTATGATGTAGTTAATTGGAATCTTGTTTGAAGCTTTGTTGTATATTTTTTAGCTAGCTTTAGACATTCACTTACTGATGATGAATAGGCTCTAACAAGGCCTCCTGCCCCTAAAAGCGTACCACCAAAATATCTAGTTACAATCGCAAGAATATTAGTCATATTATTCTTTTTTAAAACATCAATCATAGGAGCTCCAGCAGTTTTTTGAGGCTCTCCATCGTCGCTACATTTTTGGATATCCTGATTATCTCCAATAATGTATGCATAACAATTATGAGTGGCATCATAATGCTTTTTCCTGATTGCTTCAAGAATTGAATCAACCTCTTCAACAGAATCTACACGATATAATCTACAAATAAATTCGCTTTTTAAAATAACAATTGTATTTTCATAGTATTCTTGAATTTTAATCATTAATGACACCTCCTATTTACTCTATAATTTTACAAAAATTATAGCATAATAAGTTTGTACTTGCAATAAACTATGGTATAATAGATTGGGTGTTTTCTTATGAATAATTACAAAGATGCGATTGAAATATTAAGAAAAATTAAATCCTTAGGCTATGATGCATATATAGTTGGTGGTGCAGTAAGAGACAAGCTATTAGGTATAGCCTCTTTTGATATCGATATAACAACATCTATGCCGATTGAAAAAATAAAAGAAAGCTTTGAAATAGATAATAATGGCTCAGATTATTTGAGTGTAATAATTATATATAATAATTCTAAATATGAAACAACAGTATTTAGACGAGATATAGAATATTATAATAACAGACATCCATTAGTAGAATATACTGATTCGTATTATACTGATAGCTATAGAAGAGATTTTACAATTAATGCATTAGCTTATGATGAGAATATGAATCTGATAGATTATCATAATGGACTAGCTGATTTAAATAATAAAATTATTAGAACAATTGGTAATCCATTAGTAAGATTCGAGGAGGATTCCTTAAGGATTTTACGAGGACTGCAATTATCATCTAAGCTAGGCTTTGATATAGAGGAATCTACGATTAAGGCTATGTATGATAAAAGAGAGCTATTATCAAAGCTATCATTTGATAGAATATTTTCTTACTTTTATAGAGTTATAAATGAAGAAAATTCTAAGGGAATAGATTATATCCACCA
>JAZQVB010000199.1:0-3822 GCA_045631605.1 Anaeroplasma sp. | reverse complement strand
ATTAAAACAATACCAGTTATTAATAGTCCAATAATCCCTATTAATCTTATAATATAGTCATTCATAGCGTCTCCTTATTTTATTATTATTTTTATATAAAAATTGAACGTTCAATTGTAATTTTTTTGAGTAAATTAAGATCTTAATTTTTAAATATTAGTGGCCAGCTAATATTATTCTGTACAATCTAGACTTAGCAGAATCATACCTTCTTTATCTCCGAAATCTCTTTCTTCCGCAAATGCTGATTCAACATTGTCAGAAACTACAGGATTCGGAATAACTGTTTCATTTTTAACTAACGAAACAATTGAGAAGACACCCATTAAAACTGCAGAAATCTTCTTTACTCCTTTAGACAATTTTCTCACCTCCTTGCTTGTATTTTATCACTAGTTTTTTGTTTGTAAATGTTACCTACCTTAGCCGTTTGTAGCGTTTTTTATATAAATCAAGACAAGAGAAAAAAGTGCTACAATACGGCTTGTAGCACTTTTCTAGGTTTGGTTATAAAATTTTATTTTTAGTTTTTTTCTAATACTGCGTTTCTAGTAAATATATCCGCTACACTGATTCCCCAGCTACCATTAGATAATGTAATATCCTTACTAATATATATTACAATTTCTATTCTTTGTGTAACGATAGATGATGGTGGTAAATAAGCACCTAATTCCTCAGGCTTATAAGCTGAATTACCTTCAACATTTCTATTTACCTTTTTGTTAGTTATCCTTGTCGTTGCGATATATCCATCTGGTAAATCGACATAGAAATAGAAATATCCACTAGGAAGAACCTGTAATTTGTTTTCTAAATAGTATTCACATATATCATTTGTAGCTTCATCATCGTTCTTTCCTGCAAATCCTGAGATTTGAATAGATGATGATTTTATATTATCTATATATTGATTAGCTGATAATGTTACATAAATAGAATTTAAAGTAAAGTCTATTGGTGTTACTAGCTTTATATCAAAATAGATAGTATTTGTAGTATCTATTAATGCGATATGATAATATTTAATATAATCACTAGATTGATTATTTAACGCATTTTCAGAGAATATTACATATGAAACATACCAGAAATGATCCTCCTGTGGTGTACCTATATAATCCATATATAATGATGCGTTATCCTGTGATGGTACACCTGCAGTACTATCAATTACCCATATTTTATTATCATATGCAAATTGAGCCTTGTTTTGCGATAATGTTGTTATATTAGAGCTTATATTTTGTCCATCAAAATCATCTGTATATACTTTCTTCCATTCACCATTAATTATTTCTATTAAAAATATTCTTACTGTCAGTCCGTTATCTGATGTGTATGGTACATATATATATGTTGTATCATGATTTATAAGTATTTCCTTATCTGTTACAGCTTGCCCTTCACCATAATTTCTTAATTTAGATAATGTTGTATACTGATAAATTTCAGAATGCTCCTCTATTACAAATGTAGGTGCGTAATCATATAGGGTTGCATTCGATAATGCACCTACAACGAAGTAATCCTTATATAATTGACTTGAATAATCTATATCTGTTTTATTATAATTTATACCCTTTTTATCAATAACGATATCTGTACCATTGTCTCTTAAATCAAAATAATCTAACGCATTTTGTTCAATATTTGCTCCTGGTGTCATTACGTCCCCTGCAGTAATTACTGTGGCTAAGCCGCTTAATGTAACATTTGTATCTAGGAATGTAATCTTATGAAGCGTCGCATCTATTGAATAATTCTTAGTTATAATTAGCTTAGGGAATTCTAACCTACGTTCGTATACTCCATCATTCCAATTTCCCTTACTAATATAAGAATATGTATATTCATATATACCAGCCTCTAAATCACTCGTAACAGTAATAGTCATTCCTGAATAGCTATATTGAATTGCTGCTCCTAAGGTAGATTCTAATATCTTATATTCGATAAATGTATTATCTAATATATATATATTATCGAATGAATATTTAACACGATATTGTGGCTCATATCCTCTTTCAAATTCAACCTCTATCTTAGAATCCTCATTTAAATATGTATATGTTCCTAATGATTTTCCATCCTTAAATAATGTCGCGTACGCAAATTGTTCATTTGATATAGAGCCGTCATTGTTATAGCTTAAAAATGGATTTTTCTCAATTAAATAATGAATATATACATTCTGATTTCCATCCTCTGCAGTAACTAAATAGCTTACAGAGTATGTTATTATGTTGTTTAATTCAGCTTTATTAGCTGTAATTTCTAGGATCGCTCCTACAGATAATGATAGGTTATTTAAATAGAAGCTATCTGAATTAATGCTTGATAACTCCTCATAATCAAAAGCTCTACCAAATTCTATCATTGATGTTAATTCATAACGATTTGAATTTAAAATGAATTTATTATAATATTCAATACCCTCATAAACAAACGATGTAATATTAGCTTCATTGCTTGGATTTTTAATTAAGATAACCGAACGAGAAACTCCAAATATATTAACAACAATTTCGTATTCTCCAGCTGTTAATGTACTAAGTATATTCATTTTTATAATTGCATCATTAACATCATTAACAATATGATTGCCGTCTTCATTAATTAACTCAAATGCTATATCTTTATCTACTATATTTCCATTTGCATCAACTATATTAATATAAGGCGTAATATCCATATTTTCAGGTAACACATCAGATTTTAAATATAAAGCTATATTGCTATTACCTGATGATACCTCTTTTTCTGTTGTATCATCTGAATATGTAAGATCAAAATCAATCTCAATTTCTTCAAAAATAATTGTGTAATATGAATATACAGTTATATCTTCAGCTGTTATCTTGATTATATTTTCTTGTTCTCCTACTGTTAAGTAGATATCATCCTCTGGCTTGAAGGCTGCCATATTAGCTATACTAAGAGTATTATAATCAATTTCTAATTTAGAGCCTATGTAGCTATATCCTTGTGGTATGAAATATGTAATAGTCTTATTCTCTAAATCAATAGTACTTTCACTTGAATGATGAATAACATTATTTGAATCTATTAAATTTAAAGTAAAGATTGTTGTACTAATTGATTTAATTAATTGCTTCATTTCAACCAATACTGCATAGTTTACAGAGTCCTTATTAGATATATCATTATTATTTGTAGAGTTTCCTCCACGCCAATCTGATAATAATGAATCAGTTAATATTAACTCGCTATTATATTCTGCCTTCATATTATCTAAAATAATATTATCAGGAATGAAGGCACCATTTAAGATACCCTTACTGCTTGATAATGCGTAAATACCATATCCTGTAGTTGCTAAGCTATATCCTAGATATTCACATAGCTGTTCAAATTTATCGTTATCAAAGGTACCATCATTATTAATATATTGATATTTCGTATCATAGCTATCTAATATTCTTCTAATTACTGTATCATATACTGTAACCTCATTATTTGTTAACGATTGATTATATATATTTGAATAATCAGTTATTATATAGCATGCCGTTAGAAATTCCTTGAATTCCTCAGTTAGGTTTGGATTATATTCATTAATTATTGAAGAAATAAATCTATAATCCTGAATTGCAAATATATTTAGAACAGATTTTAATATCTCATGATCCTCTATTGTTTTATTACTTGTATATTTTTCAACAAAGGCATATAAGCTTTCATTAGATGAAGAAACTACATATTTTAAAATTTCATTTTCATCATTAGCTTCTATTTGATATATATCATTTAATTCATTTTTAAATCTATTTCTATCAATTGGTATTAAATTTAATAATA
>JAZQVB010000198.1:0-2472 GCA_045631605.1 Anaeroplasma sp. | reverse complement strand
CATATAATCTTTAATTTTTGCAAATGCATAAATTAAGAATCATATATCAAATAAAGCTTTATCACCTGTCAACCTTTGTGAAGCATTTGGGTCATGTTGCTTATATAATGTTAATAAAGGTATAACACGCTTTGAAGAATTTAACTTAATTAATTCAGCCATATAATTATTAATAGTCATATATGTTAAATTTTCTAAGTCTAATTCTAATCTATTTTGAACATAACCAAATTGCATTGATACAAATGAACCTAATTGTTTAGCATTTGTAAATGCGTTTTTAATTTGGTCATTTGTGATAGATTTTCTAACTTCAAATGTAATTTGTAGCATGAATAATTTAACTTCAGTTTCATTTGGTGTATATACATTATCATCATATGAAGCATTTGGTTGAATATTCCAGCTTTGGTTTTCTGATGCATCAGGTAACTTAGTTCTAATCTTTTGGATTAATTGTCCAAATTCATAATTATCCCTTAATACATTTGGTGCTTTAGCCTTATATGCTCTATATCTAAAGATATATTTAGCTGTAGCAACCATTAAATTTTCAATAAAATTCTTATAAGCGTTGGCATTTTCTAATTTAGTACCAACATCAATTACACCTTCTAAATCTTCAGTTAAAAGGGTAGTTTCTTCACCTAATGTGTTTTTTAAAGCATCATTAGTTAATTCAGCAACCTGTTTAGGTTGAAGTGTAATAAGTGCCATATTTTAAATCCCTTCCTTTTCTTTAATATTTTTCTAAGCACATAATCGAATCAATATCTTTCATAACTGATTCTATAAATATATTTTTTCTTACTTCTATTTCGCCTTCTAAAAGCTGTGCTGAAGTAGTAACACCAATATTTCCTGATCTTGTTAATTCTCTAAAATTATCATCTTTAGAACCTTCAGTTGTCGAAGTTGAAGATGCTTCATCAGTTGGTGCTGGTGTTGAACTTCCAAAACCATAAGCTTTAGTATCAGTACCAACTGTAGATGTAATCTTAGAATTAACCTTTTCAGATTCAACCATATCATAATTATTAATAGGATTATATTCCATCATCATAGCTTGATATGTTCTATCCCATTTTTCACTAAATCTATTAAAAATAATTTTAGCTACATCTGATATAGTCTTTTCATGATCTAACATTGTTAGATAAAATCTAGATGCATATTTTTCACCTGAATGTGAAACATAATAATCAATATCTAGTTCTTCATAATTATTAAGCCATTCATATAATTCACTAACTTGATTCGTATCAACTAAATCTTTTAAAGCTTTAAAGATTCCAGCATTGGCATCTTCAAAGATATCAACTATTTGATTTATCTTCTTCAGTACCATCATTATCACCTTCTTCTTTAATTTCTTCAGCTTCAGTTTCTTCCTTAGGTTCTTCAGCTTGTGTTTCAACTATTTTGGCTTCAGCTTCAGCCTTAGATGCTTCAGCTTCAGTTTTTTCAACTTCAGCTTCTTCTTCTTCAACTTTATTAACAACTTCTTTAGCTAACTTTAACCACGCTGAATTTAATTCAACATCAATTTTTAAACCAAATAAATCATTAATTTCCTTACAAGCCATTTTTCTACATTCAAGCATCTGATCTATTAGTGGCATCAATGCATCATCATTCATTCTAAATTCTTCTGAAGATACAGCTTCACGCTTCATATTATAATTAGCATTAATACCTAATTCCATGAAGAACTGGGCTAACTGATATTGTCTTAATTCCATTAAAGATTTAATATCAGTTGATTGACCACCAGTATTATATGAAATGCCTTCTATAGATTTCTTATATAAATTATTAGTTACAATTGAAACTGGCTTTTTTCCTTCCCATATATCAGCTATAACTGAATCTATAGAATCTTTAGCATTATCATCATCTGATGTAAACAATGTTTTAAATCTAGTATTAAATTGTGCAAACTTAATTGATATATCAGTATTAGAAATATCAATAGCATTTTTTTCAATGATAGGAAATAAACCTGAACATAAATAATCATTTCTTATAAGCACACAGTTTTTACCTAATTCATATTTTTGCTTTAAACCATCAAGTGCTGGATTTACTATTATTGCTTTAGATGCTTCAAAATTCCATGTTATATTATCATATTTTGAACCTTCTAATACATAATATCTATCACCATCAGCTTCATCAAATATAAATAAAGTAAAGCCTTTTAGCTGTGTAAACTTTTCCATATCAAATGATGTCATTTTATCAGGTAAATCCTTCCAGTTAAACATCATTAATGTTTTATTAAACATATTAGCTTCATAATATTCAATTAAATCAGACATAGAATATTCATCTTCAGATGTTCTATAGTTCTCAAAGAATTTCCAATTATTTCGCTTAGGTATGTTTGACCTATCCTTAGGCATTATCATCACTTACCTTTCTTATTTAGTTCACTGATATCACTTTCAATATCTTCAATTTCTTCTTTAG
>JAZQVB010000197.1:0-11814 GCA_045631605.1 Anaeroplasma sp. | reverse complement strand
CTGATAAATTATGCTCATTCTTATTTTGTTGATTTAATATTTCAATTCCATATTTTTTATTTATTAATATATTATTGATTTTATGGTTTATTGTATCAACAGCTGATTTTAATTTGGCATTATTTAAGCTTATTTGAAGATTTTTAACAGAAGTATATTTCTCATTTTCTAAATTAATAATGTTTAGAGCATGTTCATAGTCACACTTGGCATTTTCACGATTTAATTCATATTGCTTTTCATTATATTTTGAAAGAACCTTACAGCGTTCTATATTTAAGATATTTGAAACAGTAAGATAGCTTGAAGCTTTAGCATGTTGAATATTTTCAAATTCATGCGTTAGCTTGTTTTGAGCTAGAAGTATATCTATTTCAAGCTTTAATTTTTTAATTTGTGTATTGTATTTTTCAATTATTATTTGATGATTAGCCTCTAGCTCAATAATGTCTAGCTCAATAATAGAAATACGACTTTCAGAATTAAGTCTTACATTATTAGCGTCAATGCTATAATTGTAGTTAGCATTAGAAACAGAATAGCTTAAATCATTTTCGTGCTGGTTATCTATTTCCTGGAAGTATTTATTATTTCTAATTTCTTCCTCAGTTAAAACCTTTAATGCTGAGCTACGTTCAATTTCGTATATCTTTTTTTCGTGCTGCTTTTTATCAAATTCGTAATTGAATGCGTCATCTAAATTTTTGATAACATATTTATGCTCTCTAGTTATTTCCTTAATAGTATCACTAGCAGCCTTGTGAATTTTTTTAGCCTGAGCCTTATTATTTTTATCAATTGTATTATCTTCGGTTAATAATTCCTTAAGATCAGCCTCTTGCTGCTTATAAATCTCTAAAAGCTTTTCGTTATATAGCTCTATTTCATCGTCAGTAGAATCATTATATATTTTACGCTTTGCATTAAGCTCAATATCAAGCTTATCATTATTTTCGATATATGATTTACCTACCTGAATATTTTTTTCACGAACCTTATCCTTAAGCTCATTTTTGCTATCATTCATATCATTAATAGAATTTCTATGAATGTTTCTAACTTCAAGAATAGCTATATCTCTAATTTCAACTAGATTTCTAATTTTGTTGTTTAATGATACATTTTCATTGCGTCTTTTTTCCTTCAAAACAGATACTTCATTTTTGAAATTATTATTTTCAATTTCGATTAATTGATTGATTTCATCAATTTTTTCATTGTATTTTGAAATTATTATAGCGACCTCAGAATCATATGTTTTTAGATTATCCTCAAGGTTTTTCTTTTGTATAGCTAGCTCATGAGCTAACGTTTCATTAAAGTGAATTATATTTTTACTATATGATTCATTTGAATGATTATTTTGGTAAGCATATTGCTTAATGCCCTCGTTATATTCAAATTCAAGCTTTTCCATTGATTGCTCTGAGCTTGTTAAGAACCATCCAATCTCTGAATCTAGGTCATAGTTATCATTTTCGATAGTAGATCTTAAGGAATTGATTTCAGCGTTTAAATTAGCTATTTCAATGCTTGCCTCATCCTCGTGAGATTTGATATTTAAAACTAAATCCCTATCGATATTTGTAATCATATTGTTATATTCAGAAAATAGATTTTCTACCTTATCGTTAATTATTTGTAGCTTACTATCCAGGTCATGAGATAATGATATAGAGCTTTCCTGTAATGAATTAATTATGCTTTTTAAGCCATTAAAAATATTTGAATTAAATGGCTCCCTTTCATCAAGTGAATCAAACTCATTTATTAATTCATATACCTTTGAAATGAATGAATTTATAATTAAATTCAAATTTTCCATTATCTCACCTCCTTAAGCTAATTATAATTGATAATATATATAATATATTATATAATTATTTTGCTGTTTAGTAAAGAATGAGAGGTGCATAAAATGATATGTTTTTGTAAAAATAAAATGAATGAAATTAACATTAAAAATGGAAAATATTATATATGCCCTAGCTGTAACTATCTTAAGAAGGATAATATATTAAATGATGATGCCCAAAAGGAAAGATATGATATGCATGTTTGTGATGATGGGTATGAAAAATATATGAATAATGTATTTTGGAAAATAGAAAAATATTTAAAGAATGGTAAATCTATCGATTATGGTTGTGGAAAAATTCACTATTTAAGGGATATACTTGTTGATAATAAATATGATTGTGATTACTTTGATTTATTTTATTATAATCACGAGATTAAGGGGAAATATGATAATATTATTTTAATTGAGGTATTTGAGCATATCGAAGATATTTATTCGTTTTTAATAATGCTAAAGGGTATGCTTAATAAAAATGGTAGGATTATAATTATGACACAATGTATACCAGATAATTTTGAAAATTGGTGGTATTTAAGAGATTCTACGCATGTTAGCTTTGTTAATTATAGGACGATGTATACTATGGCTAAAATGCTTAATTTTAATTTGGAATATGATAGTGAAGCGTCTTTATTTATTTTATCAAGCATAGAATAATAAGGGGCGATAAATATGCTGGAGCATATTGTCAGAAATAATGAAACTGTGTACGATATCCTAACAATTTACAATGTATCTATGCAGGAGCTAAGGGAGCATAATTTACATATTACAGATTTTAATAATTTACACAGTGGTACGAAATTGAAAATACCTTTTATAAATGATAGTGTTAATCAAATATTAGGTTCTACTGAAAGCTTTGTTGAGGATTATTATTCAAAGATAAGTGAAGAAATGCTGAATGAAATAGAGGGTATTAATTTCGATAATAATATTAATATAAAAAATGAATCAATAAAGGAAATTGAGCCATTAATAAGAGAAAACAATAAGGGTAGCATTCCTAAGGGAATACCTTATCCTGGTATTGTTCCACCTAGGAAAAATCATGGGAGAATTAGATAATTCTCTCTTTTTTTATTTTTAATAAAAAATTTTTGAAAAATTTGTATATTATTATAGTGTATAAATCTTTTTTTCCTTTAGATTTTAATGTTTTTGTGGTATGATAAGGTAGGTGATTGTTTATGTATGGATATATTACAGGAAGAGTAACTAAGATTACTCCAAAATATATAATTTGTGATAATAATGGAATAGGATATTTAATGATTGTAGCTAATCCATATAGCTATAATTTAAATCAGGAATATAAAATTTATACGCATCAATATGTAAGAGAGGATATATTAGATTTATATGGCTTTCAAACAGATGAGGAGAAGGAATTATTCTTAAAGCTAATTTCTGTTAGTGGTATAGGGCCTAAGAGTGCATTAAGTATGCTAGCTAGTGGTACAGTAAATGAAATTTCTATGGCTATTGAAAATGGAAATGATACATATTTAAAGAAGTTTCCTGGTATTGGTGCTAAGGCTAGCCAACAAATAATTTTAGATTTAAAGGGTAAGCTTTCTTATAATCAGGTTGTTGTTACAAAGAGTAATCAGCATCTTGAGGATGTTGAGGCAGCCTTACTTGCGTTAGGCTATAATAAGAAGGAAATTAGTAAGGTTCTTTCTAAGCTTGATGCTTCTAAGGAAGTGGGCGTTCTAATTAAGGAAGCACTTAAGCAAATGGTTAAGTAGGTGATTGTATGGCAGAGAATAGAGTTATAGATCCAAATTTAGCTTTAGGTGAGGGTGATAGTGAGCTATCATTAAGACCCTCACTTTTAAAGGAATATATCGGTCAAAAGGAATCTAAGGAAATGCTTGAAATTTATATTAAGGCAGCCTTAAAAAGAAATGAATCCTTAGACCATGTATTACTTTATGGCCCACCAGGCTTAGGTAAGACTACACTAGCTCAAATTATCGCAAATGAGCTTGGTGTAAATATTAAAATTGTCGCTGGTCCTTCAATTGAGCGTAGTGGTGATTTAGCGGCAGTATTATCAACATTAGATGAAAATGATGTATTGTTTATTGATGAGATTCATCGTTTGCCTAGATATGTTGAAGAGGTGCTTTATAGTGCAATGGAGGATTATGTCCTTGATATAATGGTTGGTAAGGATGCTCAGGCTAGAAGCATTAGAGTTGATTTGCCTAGATTTACTCTTGTTGGTGCTACAACAAGATTTGGTGATCTAGCAGCTCCACTTCGTGATAGATTTGGTGTTGTTTTAAGATTAGAGTATTATACGGTTGAGGAGCTTAAGACTATTGTTAATAGAACAGCTTTAGTTTATGATACTAAAATTGATGATAGTGCTGCAGGAGAGCTTGCGATGAGAAGTAGAGGTACTCCTCGTATCGCAAATAGATTATTTAGAAGAGTAAGAGATTTTGCAGATATTAAAAATGATGGTGTTATTTCTTTAGAAATTTGTAAGGAGGCACTAAATAAGCTAGGTATTGATTCTGATGGCTTAGATTATACTGATTATAAGTATTTACGTGCTATAATTGAAACATTTAATGGTGGTCCTGTAGGTGTTGAATCATTAGCGGCTACTATTTCTGAGGAGGTTACTACTATCGAGGATGTTTATGAGCCTTATTTATTACAGGAGGGCTATATTAAGCGTTCTAATCGTGGTAGAATTGCTACACAAAAGGCTTATGATAAGCTAGGAGTAAAATATTTTAAGGGGTTGTTTACGGAATGATATTAACAAGTGATTATGATTACTATCTACCTGAGGAGCTTATTGCTCAAACTCCACTAATTAATAGAAGTGAATCAAGATTAATGGTATTAGATAAGAATACTAATACTATTGAGCATAAGAGGTTTTCAGATATTATTGATTATTTATCTAGTAATGATGTTTTAGTATTAAATGATACAAAGGTAATTCCAGCAAGGCTTTATGGTCATAAGGAGGATACTGGAGCTTTAATTGAGATTCTTTTATTAAAGGATTTAGGTAATAATGTTTGGCAAACATTAGCTAAGCCACAAAGAAGAGTTAAAATAGGTAGTATTATTAGCTTTGGTGATGGTAGATTAAAAGCTAAATGTATAAAAAAGGAAGATATGGGTATTTGTGAATTTGAGCTAATTTATGAAGGTATTTTAGTTGAAATATTAGATTCATTAGGTGAAATGCCGCTACCTCCTTATATTCATGAAAAGCTTGAGGATAAGGATAGATATCAAACAGTTTATGCGAAGAATCCTGGTAGTGCTGCGGCACCTACGGCAGGTCTTCATTTTACACCTGACCTGCTTGAAAGGATTAAAGAGAAGAATATTGAAATAATCTATGTTACATTACATGTTGGATTAGGTACATTCCGTCCTGTTGAGGAGGATGATTTAACAAATCATATTATGCATTCAGAGTATTATGAGATTACACAGGATGCGGCTGATAGATTAAATCAGGCTAAGAGGGATGGTAAGAGAATTATAGCTGTTGGTACAACATCAACAAGAACACTTGAAAGTGCTTATAATGATGGATTTAAGGCTTGTTGTGAAAATACATCGATTTTTATTTATCCAGGGTATAAATTTAAGGCTATAGATGCTCAAATTACTAATTTCCATTTGCCAAAATCAACATTAATTATGCTAGTAAGTGCATTCGCAGGAAGAGAATTTATCCTTGATGCGTACAAAAACGCAGTAGAGGAAAAATATAGATTTTTCTCATTCGGTGATGCAATGTTTATAAAATAAAAAGGAGTTTTTAATATGTTATATAATGAATTTTTAAATGATACAAATCCAAGAGTTGTTATTGATATGGGCTCTTATGGGAAAATGGAGCTAGAACTATTCCCAGAATGTGCTCCTATTACAGTAGCTAATTTCTTAGGATTAGTTGAAAAGAATTTCTATGATGGAATTATTTTTCACAGAGTAATTAAAGGATTTATGATTCAAGGTGGAGACCCTGAGGGTCAAGGCTATGGTGGAAGTGGTGTAAATATTAAGGGAGAATTTAAGCAAAATGGCGTTAATAATCCATTATTACACACGAAGGGTGTAATTTCTATGGCTAGAAGCTATAATCCAAATTCAGCAAGCTCTCAATTCTTTATTATGCATGAGGATGCACCTCATTTAGATGGAGCTTATGCAGCGTTTGGCGCTGTTGTAGATGGTATTGATGTTGTTGATAAGATCGCAAATGTAGAAACTGGTAGATATGATAGACCTGTTGTAGGTGTTGAAATTCAATCTATTAGGAGGGTAAGATAATGCCTACAATTTGGTACGAGCTTAAGCATGTTTGTAAGCAATCAGGAGCAAGATATGGTATTTTACATACACCACATGGTGATTTTGAAACTCCTATTTTTATGCCAGTAGGAACTAAGGCTAATGTTAAGACATTAATTCCTAGTGAGGTTAAGGAGGTTTCTGAAGGCTTAATTTTAGGTAATACTTATCATTTATGGCTACAGCCTGGTGATGAATTAATCAAGGAATTCGGTGGAATTCGTGGTTTTATGAAGTGGGATGGAGCTTTATTAACTGATAGTGGTGGATTCCAGGTATTCTCATTATCTAAGATTAGAAAAATTACAGAGGAGGGTGTTGAATTTAGACATCATAAATCTGGTGAAAAGCTATTCTTAACTCCTGAAAAATCTATTGAAATTCAAAATAATTTAGGTGCTGATATTATCATGAGCTTTGATGAATGTCCACCATTTGACGCTACTGATGAATATATGAAGAAGAGCGTTGATAGAACAATTAGATGGGCTAAGCGTGGTAAGGATGCCCATAAGAATCCTGAAACACAGGCTTTATTTGGTATTGTTCAAGGTGGCGGTAATAAGGAAATTAGAAAATACTGTCTTGAAAAGCTTATGGAAATTGATTTCCCTGGATATTCAATTGGCGGCTTATCTGTTGGTGAAAGCAAGGAAGATATGTATGAAATGCTTGAATATTTAAAGGATATTATGCCACAAGACAAGCCTAGATATTTAATGGGTGTAGGATCTCCTGATGACTTAGTTGTTGGTGCTATTAATGGTATCGATATGTTTGACTGTGTTCTTCCAAGTAGAAATGCACGTCACGGAACTGCCTTTACATCAGCTGGTAAGATTCAGGTTAAGAATACTAAATTAAAAAATTCACATTTACCACTTGATAGCAAATGTGATTGTTATGTTTGTAAAAACTTTACACAGGCATATTTAAATCACCTTGTAAAGTCAGATGAAATTTTAGGTATGAGATTAATTACATATCATAATCTATATTTCCTAAAGACATTAATGGCTAATGTAAGAAAGGCTATTCAAGAGGATAGATTATTAGATTTTAAAGAAGAATTCTTTAAGGAATTTGGATATAAGAAGTAATAGGGCTACATTTTGTAGCCTTATTTTTATGTATTTGCAACTGATGATGTGCATACCTCTACATTTATAGCTCTGAAGCATTGGATAGAACCAACACAATTTAAATCTAAGGTCATTGTATAATCTGTCCCTACTAGGGTAGTTGGATCCTCTCCAGTAGCCTCCAATAATCTTAATGTTACAAATCTGTCACATCTTACTGATTCAATTCTAAAATATTGTGTTGTATCACCATCAACTCCAATAGTAGCTATTATAGGTGCAGATGAGCAGCATGTATATAATGAGATTGGAATTGTGTTGAAAATCGTTGAAATTAAAGCTGTTTCGCAGTTTATACATGTATATGTGTTATCGGATAATACATCCTTTTGAATTTTATCTATTTTTTTAATTGTATCGGCAATAATGTTACATTCAGGTCTTACGGTTAATTCTTGATTAGTCAAAATATCACCTCCTATAATATTTTATGAGGCTTGTTATAAAATGAATAGACAAAAGCGTTGATATTAGAAACTAATTCTTGATAAAAATTGGAAATGTTTATATAATATATATAAACAGTGCTTTAAGAGGTGATTTTATGGGTGCTATTGTGAATATGGTAATAGAGTATTGGTGGATACTTTTATGTGTTATATTGGCTGTTGCGGCAATTGCTGTAATAGTAGTAATTTTAGCTAAGAAGCCTAAAAGAATTAAGGTTGATGATGAATTCATTAGCAATCTAGTTGGATTGCTTGGTGAGGTAGGTAATATTTCAAAGGTTGATGTTGATAACGGTAGATTAAAAATTACTGTTAAGGATTTAGATATCGTTAATCTAGAGGGTATTAAGGAGATTGCATCAGCTGGAGTTTTTGTTACAGGAAATATAATTAAGGTATTATTTAAGCTAGATTCTCAAATAATAAAAAAAGCTATAGAAAGAAAGTTATAATGCGAGGTGCTAATTATGGTGAAGAAGTCATTTAGAGTAACAAACGAAACTGGTATTCATGCAAGACCAGCTACTACATTAGTAAATGTTTCTATGAAGTATGATTGTGATATTACACTTTCAGCCTTTAAAAAGACTGTTGATTTCAAATCAATTATGGGCGTTATGTCACTTGGTATTTATAGTGGTACAACAATAGAGATTAGATGCAATGGCGAAGATGAAAATGAAGCTATTGAAGCTATTAAAAACAAGATTATCGAGCTTGGTTTAGGTAAGGAATTATAATAATTTTTACAAAATAAATTGTTACTAAGCAGTTTATTTTGTTTTATTTTAGGAGATAATATGGAATTTAAAGAGTTATATTTGAAGTATAAGGATCAAGCAATTAAGCTGCTTGAAAAGCTAATATCGTATAATACAATATTAGATAAATATGAACCAAATAGTGATGCACCATTTGGTATTGGTAATAAGGAAGCATTAAATTATTTATTAGATTATGCATTAAATGATGGATTTAATGTTAAGAATGTAGATAATTACGCTGGTCATATTGAATTTGGTGAGGGTGAAGAAATCCTAGGTGTGCTTGCGCATTTAGATGTTGTCCCTGTAGATGAGAGTGAATGGGATAGTAATCCATTTGAGCTAAGCATCAGAGATGGTAAGATGTATGCAAGAGGTACTATGGATGATAAGGGACCACTTGTATGTGCATATATTGCGATGAAGATGCTTCTTGATTCTGGATTTAAGCCTAAGCGTAGGGTTAGATTAATCGCAGGCTGTGATGAGGAATCTGGAAGCAGATGCCTTGAGCATTATTTAAGCAAGGAGGCAAAGCCTGATTTAGGCTTTTCGCCAGATGCATCATTCCCTTTAATTTTTGGTGAAAAGGGTATGATTTCATTTGATGTTATTGCACCATGTGATGATATTATTGTAGATTTTGAATGTGGTATTAGATACAATATGGTGCCATCTGTTGCCAAGCTAAAATTAAATATCAATTTAGAAAATGAATTTATTAGCTTTTTAAATGAAAATAATTATAAGGGTGAAATTGCTGATGGCTATTTAGTTGCATATGGAGCTGCAGCTCATGCAATGTGTCCTGAAAATGGAATTAATGCGGCATTTATTTTATTTGAATTTTTAAATAAATATACTGATTCAAGGCTAGCCGATTTCTTCAATAAGTATTTCTTAAATGATACAAGAGGTAATAAACTAGGTATTGCTGCGTATGATGAGGAAATGAAGGAGCTTACTTGTAATTTCGCTATAATTAGAGTAAATGATGGTAAGGCTAAATTAGGATTTAATTGCCGTGTACCTTTAAATGAATGTTTCGGCATCATAGAGGGTCAATTAGCTAAGGCTTGTGGTGAATATAATTATGAATATAAAATTTTAGGCTCAAGCCCACGTCATTATGTTAGTCAGGATAGTGAGCTTGTTAAATCATTAATGAAGGCTTATGTTGATGTTACAGGAGATACTGTTAATAAGCCAATTACTATCGGTGGCGGTACTTACGCAAGAGAAATCGGTAATGCTGTTGCCTTTGGACCAATGTTTGTAGGAAGAGAGGATGTTTGTCATATAGCAAATGAATATTTTATGATTGAGGATTTTGATGCTTCAGTTGAAATATATTATAAGTCTATATACGAGCTAACAAAGTAATGAGATTAAGAAAAGTTAAGAATGCTTTAGAAAAATTAAAGGTTGATAATAATAAATATTATATTGAAAACCCAATTGAATATAAGGGTAAGTGGAATACATTATTCCCTAATAATAATCCGATTCATATCGAAATTGGCTGCGGTAAGGGTCAATTTATGATTACGTTAGCTAAACAAAATCCAAATATAAATTATGTTGCTATTGAAAAATATGATTCTGTATTATTAAGAACATTAGAAAAGGCAATGACTGAGGATTTAGATAATCTTCATTTATGTGTTATGGATGCAATGAAGATTACTGATTATTTTGATGAGAATGAGGTTAATAGAATATATTTAAATTTCTCTGATCCATGGCCTAAGGCAGCTCATGCGAAAAGAAGATTAACAAGTAAATTATTTTTAGATCAATATAAGGTTATTTTATGTGAGGATGGAGAAATATTCCAAAAGACTGATAATAGAGGATTATTTGAATTTTCACTTGAATCATTTAATAATAATGGATTTAAATTAAGTAATATTTCTCTTGATTTACATAAGGATACAGAGAAATATCCAAATAATATTACAACTGAGTTTGAGGATAAATGGTCTAAGCTAGGACCTATTTACAGATTAGAGGCTAGACTTAAGTAGGAGGCTATTATGGCAGTATATGTATTTATTGGCGGTAAGGCTAATAAGGAAATAATGACAAATAAAATAGAACGCCACGCTCTTTGCCTAATTAATAAGAGTAGACCTAAGGTTTTATATTGTCCATATGCTGCAGTAAATAATATGGAAAAATCTATTTTACGATTTCATAATATGATGATGGGAATAGATTGTGATATTTATGATATGTCTATTGATGATATAGATAGATTTGATGAATTATTAAATGAAGCAGATTGTCTATACATTGGTGGAGGCTATTCTGATGATTTAGTTGAATTATTTATTAAAAATGGTCTTGATAAAATATTAAGAAAATATATGAATTCTAATAAGATATTTATTGGCTCATCTGCAGGAGCGATGCTGTTTACAGCGTGTTCAATGGGTGATAAATATGTGTATAATGATAATTTCCATAGCTATAACTATAAAATGGTTAAATGCTTAGGATTGTTTAATATGATTATATGTCCACATTATCAAAATGAGGATTTAATCATATTTAATGATGAAATTAAAAATTATGATATTGATGCCTTTGGTATTGAGGAGGATACAGCCTTAATAATAAATGATAATCAATATTATGTAATAAAAGAGGATTTAAGAAGAAGCTTGTATTATTTTGATAAGAATACGAAAATTATGAAATCCCTATATGAAGGTGAAGTATATGAAAAAATTGGCGGTTTTAGGGTCTAAGGGAACATATTCGGATATTGCCGCTTTAAAATATATTAGTGACAATAATCTAGATTTAGAGGTTTAGTTAATAAATTAAAATAGCATTTATACTGTTAATTTATTAGGAGCATATAACGAGATATAGGAGGCATATTATGAGAGCTGTAGATATTATAATGAAAAAAAGAAATGGCTGTGAATTAACTAAAGAAGAAATTGAATTTATGGTTCAAGGATTCACAAATGGTAGCATTGAAAATTATCAAATGTCAGCATTTACAATGGCTACATATTTCCAAGGAATGACTGATAATGAAGCAACTATGCTTACATTAGCTATGCTTCATAGCGGTGATACCCTAGATTTAAGCCAAATTGAGGGTATTAAGGTTGATAAGCATTCAACTGGTGGTGTAGGAGATAAGACATCACTTGTTGTAGCACCTCTTGTTGCATCATTAGGTGTTAAGTTTGCAAAAATGAGTGGTAGAGGATTAGGACATACTGGTGGTACATTAGATA
>JAZQVB010000196.1:0-1247 GCA_045631605.1 Anaeroplasma sp. | reverse complement strand
ATGCTAAATTATATATATTAAAGAAAGTTAATTATTAATATATGAATGATATAATTCATTAATTAATTATCATTGATTTTATCTGATTTAGGATATTGATGATTCTTAGTTAATAAATTATATTAAAACAATTTTAAGATAGTGATTTAATGGATATTAAGAAAGAATTATTACCATTTATCGTACCGGCAATACTTCTTATCATTTGGTATTTGCTTACTGATGGTTTGCATTTGATTCCATTCTATATTTTGCCAAGTCCTTTAAATGTATTCACTGCGGCTTGGACTTTATTAAGCAATGGAAAATTGTTCATGCATACCTCAAGCACTCTTGTAAAAGTATTTTCAGGTATTATCCTTGCATCAGCAGTTGCAATTCCTTTAGGAATAATTCTTGGATGGTATGAAACTTTAGATAGATTAAGTTGCTTGATTATTAGTATGTTAAGGCCTATTCCACCTATCTCATGGATTCCATTTTCCATTTTATGGTTTGGTATAGGATTATCATCTGCAGTATTCGTTATCTTCATCGGTTGTGTATTCTCAGTACTTGTATACACCATTGACGGTGTAAAGAGAACCGATAAGGTATTGATTGAAGCTGCTCAGACTTTAGGTGCTAACAATTGGAATATATTGACTCAAATCGTGCTTCCTTCCGCATTGCCTTACATTGTATCAGGGCTTAAGGTAGGGGTAAGTATTGCATTGATGTGTACCGTATCCGCTGAGATGATTGCTTCAAGCAGAGGATTAGGATATATGATCTTGACTGCAAGTCAATTGTTCCAGCCAGGAACTGTTGTAGTTGGTATGATAATTATTGGTATAATCGGTATTTTATTTGATTATGGATTTAGAAAAGCACAAGATAGAATATTCTGGTAATTTGAAAAAAGAAGAGAAATTATTTACCAGTTTTAGATATTAATAAAAGGTGTTTATATTGGCAATTGATATAAAAAATGTTTCTAAATCATTTATTACTAAAGATAAAGATTTCATGGCTTTAAAGGATGTCAATTTGCATGTTGATGATGGAGAGCTTATTTGTCTTTTAGGGCCTTCCGGTTGTGGAAAAACAACCCTTTTAAGAATGGTTGCAGGTGTGGAAGAACCTGATGAAGGTGAGATTTACGATAGAGGGGCACTTGTAGAAGGTCCTTCAAAGGAAAGAGGGTTCATTTTCCAACAATATTCTTTATTCCCTTGGTTAAATGTTTTAGATAATGTAATGTTTGG
>JAZQVB010000195.1:0-2758 GCA_045631605.1 Anaeroplasma sp. | reverse complement strand
CCTTTCTTACAAGTTGTAAGACAACCTAAATATTTACAAAATCCTAAATACGCTAAATATCAAGAAGAAAATAAACAAATATATATGAGTTCTGCTTGGTGGTGCGACCATTGGTCTTATAATTTATATACTGATTATGTTAATAAAATGCTTATAGGTGAATCTTCATTTGCTTGTAATTTACCTTATAATATAGCATTAAAATATGGATTAATGACACAAACAAGATTAGACGAAATATTAGATGACCCTAATATGACAGATGAAGCGTTCTTGATGGAGTACTGTGGACAATTTTATGATTTAGGCGACGGTGCTTATATCAAACCTTCGGATATCATTAATAATAGAACAATAGTCAAACCTTGGTATCCACCAACTGACGTAGAATATGTATCGGAAAAAGGTAAAAGAAAAATGTCTTGGGAAGAAGATAGAACTAGTAAAGATGAACTTAGAGTATTAGGTTGCGACGTTGCCTTATCTCAAGGTGATAAAAACGACAATACTGTTATTCATTATTCTATCTCTATTCCTAAAGGCGATAAATATATAACTGAAGTAAGATATAGTGAAGCAATAAATGGTGGTACTGCTAAATCTTTGGCTTTAAGATTAAAGCAATTATATTTTGATGGCGATTGCGATTATATAGTAATGGACGTTGCCGGTCTTGGATTAGCGGTACTTGATGCATTAGGAGAATATACTTACGATGAAAATAGAGATATAAAATATCCTCCTATGTGTTGTTTTAATAAAGATGATAAAAAAGAACGTTGTGGTTATAAAGAAGCTATACCTTGTATATATGGTATAGTTGCAAACGAAGAAATAAATAATGATATAGCGGTAACATTAAAAGCTAGTCTTAATAATCATACTTTAAAATTCTTAGTTAATGAATTTGAAGGTGAGGATTGGCTTAATGAAAATAAAGATTTTTTAATGTTAGATGCTAATGAGAAAGTTAGATTTATGTATCCATACGTTCAAACTACTTTAACTCAAATGGAAATAGTTAAATTACAAACTGAAATAACTAGAAAAGGAATCAAGTTAGTTGAATTTGGTAGCAATCGTAAAGACCGTTATTCAGCTTTAGCATATATGAATCTTTTTATAAGAGAACAAGAAAATAAATTAAAGAAACCTAAAACAGGTGGGCAATTTATAAGTCTATGGTAGGTGATATTATGGATAATATACAAGTTAAAATTTCAGATTTTAATATTGAGGCAAAAGGTAATAATGAACTTAATAATTATATTTTAACTCAACAAGGATATGTTCCATCTAACATTAATTTAATTTCAGCACCTCTTTTGTGGAATCAAGGTTATAGTGGCAATGGTGTCAAAATAGCTGTAATAGATACAGGTTGTTGTACTACTCATCCTGATTTAAAAAATAATATTATTGGTGGTAGAAATTTTACTAGTGAGGACAATGGTGACCCAAATAAATATGAAGATGGAAATTCACATGGAACACATTGTTGTGGAATTATAGCGGGTAATGGACATATACTAGGAGTTGCTCCTAATGCTAACTTATTAGTATTAAAAGTATTAGAAAGTAATGGTAATGGTAATTTGGAAAGCGTTGTAAATGCAGTTAATTATGCAGTAGACCAAAAAGTAGATATTATATCTATGTCATTAGGATGTCCTACTAATGTAACTGAATTATATAATGCTATAAAAAGAGCAGTTGCTAACAATATCATAGTAGTATCAGCTTGTGGTAACAATGGTGATGGCAAAGCTGAAACAATAGAAAGAGATTTCCCATCAAGTTATCCTGAAGTTGTATCAGTAGGAGCTATTGATAATACAAGAAAATGTGCGGTATTTAGTAATAGTAACATATATGTTGATTTAGTTGCTCCTGGTGTGAAGATAGTATCAACAGGTTTAAATGACGGATATATTACTCTCAGCGGTACAAGCATGAGTACTCCTCATATAGCAGGGGCATTAGCTTTATTAATAGAAAAAACTACTAAAGAATTTGGAAGGAAATTAGATGAATGTGAATTATATGCTCAATTAATTAAAAATACATTAGATTTAAATATACCAAAACCATCACAAGGAAATGGGATGTTATATTTAAAATAAAGGAGGATGTATAAATGGCAAAAAAAGTTAGAGGTGGAAAAATTACTACCACTGTAGAAAATCAAAATATAATAGATAGAGAAGAAGGGTTAAATAGAATATTAAGAAATGTTAGCGTAGTTAATTTAAGTTTAAATGAAATACATGTGATAGTAAATGGTGGAGATGAATTACCATTAGTTTCAAATGAAACGTTAAACCTAGGAGATTTAACAGTTGATACAATAGTAGTTGTGGAAAGAGGTTCAATTGTTAAATATATAGGAGTTGAATAGAATGGATTTAAAAAATAATGAATTAGGTTGGAATAGACCTAATGAAAATGGAAGTTATGATGATAGTGCAATTAGAGCTAATATAAAAGAAATTAGTTCGCAATTGGAACGTATTGCAAATAATTTTATACACATTAATGATTTTTATACTGATGATTTTTCTAGTGCTTTAAATAATGCAATTAGTGAAGGTTATAGAAATATATATGTCAATGGTGTATATTCAATAAAAACTTCATTAACTATTGATTCTGTCGATAATCTAAATCTTATAGGTAATTGTAGTATTTATTCTAATACTAATTTTAGTTCATGTTTAAAATTTTCAAACTGTAAAAACTTAAAAATAGAGAACTTATC
>JAZQVB010000194.1:0-2282 GCA_045631605.1 Anaeroplasma sp. | reverse complement strand
TGAATATATTTATGATGAATCAATGTGGTATGTTAATAATTTAGATAAAGTTCCTCTACCAGATCCTCATATTTATGTAGAAAATGGAGTTTATTATATTACAGGAACTAGTGATAGAAGTAATGGTAAATATATTGATTGCTATACTACAACTGATTTTGTAAGTTTTGAATTATTTGATGCAATTTATGATCCAGATTCTTTTGATGGATGGGAAGCTAATACTCCTCAAATTTATGCACCAGAAATTTATAATTTTGATGGAGTTTATTATCTATACTATAGTGCTCAAGGAAAAGATGGAAAAAGATATAATAGTGTTGTTCAATCAGATAATATATTAGGTCCTTATGAACCAATTGTTAACAATGTAGTAGATGGATTAAATAATCCAGTTTTTGATAATGATAACTTTGATGTATTAGATGCAACAATTTTTGTTGATGATGATAATAAAATGTATATGTATTATGCAATTAGTTGTCCTCAATGCCAACATATTATTGGTGTTGAAATGAAGAGTCCATATGAAGCTAATTGGGAAACTGCAAAAGATTTAATTAAACCTGGTTATTTAAGTACTGAATCACCTTTAAAAGTAATGCTTTGGGAAATGTATAAATATTATACAATTGCAGAAGCTCCTTATATGGTTAAATCTAATGGTAAATATTATTTAACATATTCCGTAAATGGATGTTGGAATAAATATTATTCTGTATGTTATGCAGTTAGTGAATCTCCATTAGGAAACTTTGAAAAACCTTATAAAAAGAACCAAGCATGGACAAATATATTATTAGGATATTCAGGAACTGGTGTTGATACTTCAAAAGTGTATAATCAATGGAGTGGTTTTGCATCAGGAACTGGACATCATTGTTTCTTTAATATTGGTGACCAAACAATGATTGGATATCATGCTCATCAAAATAGAGATTGGAATAGTGAAACTGGATATACTGCAAGATATTTTGCAATAGATTATTTATTCTTTGATAAAGATGGAGTTCCATTTTGTAATGGACCAACTTATTCATTACAACCTTTACCAGAAGCTATTAGTGGATACAAAAATATTGCTCCTAATGCAACTGTAAGAGTTGAAAATGTAACTAATGGTGAGGCAATTAATGATAAATATAATGTTGATTGTTATAACTTAATTCAAGAAGAAGGAAAAGAAGTTTCTTTAGGTAATGGATATTCTTATATTGAATTAACTTTTGATAAAGAATATACAATAGGTGGAGTAGCTATTTATAATAGTTCATACTATGATAAATATGTTAATGAAGCTCATTATATTGATTTTGGTAATGGTAACGCTATTAAAAATTTAGAATTCTTACAAGAAAAATTTATTAATGATGAAACTGAATTTGTATTCCCAAATAGTGCATTTACAGTAGAATTTTATACTACATTTAAAGCTAATAAATTAACTGTTTGTTTCAATTTACCAGAAGGTGGACAAATTAACGAAATAGTAGTTTTAGGTAAATAAAAAAAAGATGGGCTCTGTAAATTTTGATACGGGATTTTACGGGGTAAAAAAATAAAAGTCCCAAAACAATAAATTTTGATACGGGGTAATATGGGGTGCGTAAGCACCTCATTTTTATATCCAGTTTTTGTTATATTTACATATTAAAAGGACACGTTTTCTAAAACGTTCATAGTTACTATAACCGTAAGAAATTTTAATGATAGTAGCAATATGATTATTCATGTTTTCAGCGATCCCATTAGATATATTATATCCTATTGCATTTCTAGCGAAACTATTAGCAATTTCGTGCCTCCATTTATAAAAAGTATTACCAACTTTAACCAATTCATCAAGCGTAGAAGATCTTAATCGTTCATAAATAAACTGTATAAAATTCATTGCTTCTGAATACGAAACTTTATCTGAATATTTATATAAATCTTGAAGAATATTGTACGCCTTAGAGAAGTGTTCGTTTAGTAAAACACTATGAAAGATTAAATCTTCATAGGATGTTTCAATACCACTTGCTTGATGATAATAAGTTTTATTTGGTATTTCATCTTTTCTTAATAGAAATAATCTCCAATTATGTTTCATAAAATTATATTCTTTAGATTTATATTCTGTAATTTTATTCATTACTCTTGTTCTTAACATATTAACTAATGTTGTCATTTGTTTAATAACGTGGAATTTATCAGCTACATGAATTGCTTTTGGAAAGTATTTTCTTTTAATATGTGCATATTCATCATAAAGATCAGAACAAAAATATTTAACCCTTTCT
>JAZQVB010000193.1:0-6078 GCA_045631605.1 Anaeroplasma sp. | reverse complement strand
AAATAACCAATCACCTATAAGTAGATGGTTTGGATAGGCATATTCTGTAAACGACCCTACTCTAATATTAATAATTTTTGTAAAAAGCTGAAAGAAATCACAATAGTAAGCATTAAGCTCCTCATTAAATTCAAACTTATCCCAATCAATTACAAAGATATCCTTTACAATTCTACCAGTTTCAATAATCATGTATTGTGTAGAAATACCAGAATCAAGCACTGATAAATCATCAATATAATAGAAATAATATTCTTGTTCCTTTGCTACCGTACCAATTGAATCTAGTTTAAGTACATGATAGTTAATTGCTATAAATGGTATAATCTCAAATTCATCATTTTCACCTACTTCAAATGAGAAATCTTTTTGAATTAATCCATTACTTACACTACCAGAAACTATATTAGATGTAACTGGTACAAAAATAGCATTATCTTTTCTTATTAAGATATCTGAATTTGGAACAGAATGTATAGTAATTGTATAATTTTCCGGATACTTAATCTTAACATTTTTAATTTCAATATCCGATAAATATTTCACTCCATATTTAATGTCATTTTCATTAAAATTAACGCTAAGCTTTTGTTCATTATACTTAAGAGTATAGTTTGTATTTGGTAAAACCTCAAAGAAAGCAATTCCGTTGATATATTGAGGGAATAAAATATTTAAATCATCATCAATTAAATATGCATCATCGTATTCTTCTATAGTCTTAAACGATCCATATTTACCAGAATCATAAATATATATACTAATTAATGTTTTATCCGCATCAATATTTACATTTAAATCATTATATTTGCCATTTTCACAAACTAAATCATCTAAAACAAGTGGAAATTTATAAACAATATTTCTACCATTTAAATTTACAATACCATCAAGCATTTTTCCTTTAAAATTTTTTGGGATGCTGTATTCTATAGTAGCAATAAAATTATTACTTTTATCATATAGATTAATACTAATTTCATCTTCATTAACAACTTCTTCTGTAAATGTAAATGTATCTCCATCCTTAGTTCCGAAAAGTCGTAGGAAAGATAATTCATTAAATGATGATATGTTTTCTTCTTTAGTTAAAATATTTACCGTTTTTAAATTAATGGAAACCTCTTTAAACTCATTTAAATCAAAATCAAAATAATTATAATTATCTTCAGATTTCTCTTCATTATAGTAATCTATTAAATTCTCAAGATAATAATATTTCGAATCATATTCTAATATTACTCCATATCGTTCTAATGACCCATACATTTCACTAGATCCAAATATAGCATTTGAAGACTTATCATAAAGATAAATACGATTATCTTCTGAATCGCCTATATCCATCATAAAATAACCAATAGAGTTATTATTTGAAGAAAATTTGACAATACAATTTTCATCCTGTGGAACCCTTATTAAATTTTCTTCATTTGTAATAAAGTCAATTGTATTAATATAATAACCAGTATCATTTGGTAGAATTATATTTTGGTTATCATTATCGTAATAATACACCTTACCTGTTGTAACAACTGAATTGTCATATTCTGAATAAATTACATATTCATATCTTGTACCCTTTAGGTTAATCAGTACCTGTTCAAAGGTAATGGCCGTAAAATTGATTTTAGCAACACCTGAAACTAAATCATCACTATCAAGAGAAATTTCAAAATCCTTATAATTAGGCAATCTAAATTTTATATCATAATTCTCATTCCTAGTCGGAACCATAAATGAGAATGAGTTTTTAGATTTAATTTTAAAATCTGTGTAATTTAGTGGTTCTAAAATCTCTAATCCATCTAATGAATTTACATTATCAATTGTGACTAAAATCTCAGCATCCAATAACGTATCAAATGCAATGTTTTTTTCAATAGTATTATCCTTCATTTCGGCTGTACTTATATAAACAGTTTTTGTTTTATATCCTGAGGCTGAAATGTAAATATATAAATCCTTTATATATGAAATAGTATGAGTATATATTCCCTTTGATTCATCATATTCACCTTCACCAAAACTTGCAGCAAATGATGGAGTGACCTTTAAATCAATATTTAAAATGATTGTTCTTTCCTCATAAATTGTATCTCCATTTGCACATCCTACAAGTATAAATACTGATAACATAAATAAATATCCTATAAATTTTTTCATTTATATCACCTACCTATCCTCGTTTAAAACATCTAGAATTGGCTTCTTACTTACACCAAAACTAGCAACTAATGCAAATAAAACTGAAATAATCATATTTAATACAACTAACAATCCAAAAGAAACTAATATATAGTTATAATTTAACGTTAGCTTTATTGAAATAATCTCTGTATAGCTACTATTCATCATTTCAGCGAACAAATAGCTTAATCCACAACAAATCAATCCACCAAATATTGCAGTCCAAAAATATGATTTTAAAAATATTTGTAAAACCTCAGTGAAGAACAACGATATAACATTTCTGCTCTTCATACCTATTGCTCTCATCATACCGATATAGTTTCTTCTTGATTGAACAGAATAATGAATTGTATTATATAAATTTAATAATGTCGCAAAGAAAATAATACCACCAAACATTGCTAAAACTATACAAATATATGTGAAAATTTCGTAAAAAATATTATAGTTTATAAATGTTTCGTTCTGATAATTACTATTAACATACACATCTTCAACCGCACTTGTAGATTTTTTATACAATCCATCAATTATATTAATAGCCTTATTTGCGTTTGAGAAGGTATTAAATTCAATTAATTCATAATATGAAATTGTCGAATTTGCATTAATATCCTGGCTTGCTCCAAAACCAAATGGTAAGAATATACATCCGTTTAGTTTAGCTTCATTAGCCATAGTGATAGGAGTTTTATCATAATAATAGAATTTAGTATTATATTCGTCATTTAAAGTTTTCAAATTAGGGAAATGATCTTCGTTATTAGAGTTAAACACTGATTTTGATGTAATCCAAAAATAAGGCTCATTAAATAAATTGTTATATCCATCAGTTAAACCACAGCTTTCCATCCGTGCAGGCGAATTATAAATTTTTGAATTAAATATCCCTACAACTTTAAAGTTACTCAAAATGTTAACCGGCATTTCTTCATATATGTTAAGACTTTCAGTTTCTATTGACGACAAAGATGATGATATATTAGAAGTTCTAATTAATTCGTAAAAAATAGAAATCTCTTTACCAATTATGTCTTCTCCATTTAAATTATACTGTTCTAAAAATTCAGATGAAAGCATTATTTCTTTGCTAGAGTTTTCTGTAAATACAGTTCCATATAATACCGGATTTTCACCATTTAAAACCTCATAATCATAATTATTAAAAATAGTCTCATTATCTTGATATATAACAGTGAATCCGATTTTTTCTTCAGAATTTCTATTAAAATTACTATTATGATCTTGATAGTTAAGTTCAAATGAATTATTCCCTATTTTAACTGAAGTGAAAAAATCCGTATAATGGCTGCCATCATCAGACACAATTGTATCAGTGTTCAAAAGTGTGAAATAATTATATCTAAATGTTGAAACAACACCTTCAATTGAAACGATATCTTCACGATATTCGTCATATACAGATTCTATATACTTAGAATCAGTTCTATCTTGGGTATATGATACATTAAATACCCTTACAGCTACATCAGCATTTACCCTTTGATCAAGATCAATGTAAAATGCTATTACTAAAAATATTAATGGCATTAATAATATTAACCCAAAGCTAATTCCTCTAACTGTGCTCCTAGTTGATTTTTTTCTGCTTTTAAGGCTTATTCTTGATAATCTAAAATAATCTTTTATTTTCATACTAAGACACCTCACTTATTACAGCAATAGGATCTAGTTTAGCTATTCTAGACATACTACTTCTTGAGAATAATAGTGTAAAGGCTATAAAGAAAACTAATACAATTACAGGTACATATATAGGTAGAATATATATAATTTCATAATCAATATCTGTTAAATATGATGAACATATTGTTGATATTATCATAGTATTGATACCTGAAATTTGTTCCTTTGCTAGGTATAAAGCTAGGAATGATAATAATACACCCATAACAATAGTTGTAATAGATTCCATTTTTATCGTTGATTTTAAATCCTTCTCATTTAATCCTAAAGCCTTTAGTAATCCAATAAATCGTTTATTTTTATCAACTGAAATCATAATTGTATTAGAAAGTGAACCAATAGAAAGTAAAATTAAAACTAAGCATAAAAATATTGCAAGAATAATTATAATCGCACTTGTGAGTTCAGCTAATTTTATTTCATTTAAAACATAACAATATACCGTGTCATTGCCTTTGCGTTTTGGTATAAAATCATTTAATCCGTCAACTATATTTTGTAAATTTTCTCTAAATTCAACTTTGTTAAAATTAGTATTTGTTACTTGATGATAAAATACCATTGAATCAATATAAGATCCTTCTACTTTACTTAAAAAATACTCAATATCAGCATAGATAGCATAATCATAATAACCATTCGATACCATATTATCCTTATAAATTCCTACTACTTCAAAGATTAATTCATATGTTTTGTAATATCCATCTTCAGAAATATATTCATCAAATGTATATCTAAAGGTTGAGCTTGGCTTTAATAAAATTTTATTTTCTTCATAATATTGTTGGACAAAGTTAGCGGAAACTAAAACCTTATTCGTATTTTCATCTTCATACGTTGTGTCTCTACCTTCAATAATTTCATATTTATAAACATTTGAAAATCTATGATTTTGCAAATTAAGTGAAACATATTTATTTGTTGTATATAATGAATTAAAGATAACCTCTTCATTATCATTAATTACTTGTTTAACGTTTTGATAATTATTGTAATCAAAATTATATATGTTATCTTGATCATAATTGAAATAACATATTGAAATTTCTTCATCAGTTTCTTGATAATATTGTGTTACTATTTTATTATAGTTGTTTGAAAAAGAAATTGCTATTGATAATATAAATATCATTAATAGCGATATAATAAAAACAATTGTGGTCGTAAGGATGGAACGCGACCTATTGTTTTTTATATTATGAAGCGATAACTTGTATCTATCTATAGGTTTCATTATTTAAATAGCTCCTCATATTTTGACATATATGATGCACTTACTACTCCATCCTTAATCTCAATAATATTTTCCGCGTTCTTAGCGTCTTCCATATTATGAGTTACTAATATTACAGATTTTCCTTTTTTAACAATCTCTTTAAGTAAATTCATTACTTCCATACCATTTTGGCTATCTAGATTTCCCGTTGGCTCATCAGCTAGTAAAATATCAGGATTTGAAACTAAAGCACGTGCTATACTAACACGTTGTTTTTGACCTCCAGATAATTCTGATGCCTTCTTATTAACCTTATCAGAAAGACCTAATTCTTCGATTAATTCTAACGCTCTTTTTTCTCTTTCCTTTTTCTTAACTCCAGCAATAGTTAGCGGCATAGCAACATTTTCTAACACTGTAAATGTCGGCTCAAGATAAAATGATTGGAATACGAAACCTGTTGTTTTATTACGATAGGATGCTAATTGATTTTTAGATAACTCATTTAAAATAACACCATTTGATTCAATAATGCCACTAGTTGGACTATCAAGTGCACCAATAATGTTCATCAATGTTGTCTTACCACTACCAGATTTACCTAAAATAGCCGTAAATTTACCCTCTTCTATAACTAAATCTGCATCTTTTAAAGCATGAACAGCTTCTTCACCTTTGCCATATATTTTATTTACTTTTCTTAAAATAATCATACATTGAACCGAGTTAATATTTAAATTAACATTCCTTTCCTAAATTTGACAGACTTTTACTAATTTTATTCTATCATAGTTTTAAAAATCCGTATAGATTTAATATACGAATTTTTTTATTTATCATTAATAAGTAGCGTCTAAATGTTTAATTAATAAATCTCATAATATAACATCAATTTGAATATAATCTTATTCAATTAATAATATCTATAAAGTAATAATTATTAATATTTTAAATATTTC
>JAZQVB010000192.1:0-3108 GCA_045631605.1 Anaeroplasma sp. | reverse complement strand
ATATAAATATATGTATAAGCATTATCATCCTGAATAATTCCTGTAATTTGATCTAAGAAATCATAGCTTGTAATATCACATACATTATATTTAATATTTGCAACCCTACAAGGAATATCAAAATATTCATTATTATCATTATTTATTTTAGAATATCTTCTTTCAATACCCTTGATGATATCAACATTTATATTTTCCTCTTTCTTGTCATACAAATAATAATTAACCTGAGCATTTTCATATTCATTATTCTCATTAATTGTTACAAATTGATTAGATAAAATTAACTGAGATAATAGCTCCTGATGTGATGCACCAAAGCCTAATAATAATACATTTACCTTTTTATTCTTATTAAATGTAGTATCCTTATTTATAAAACCATTAGGTAGTAACTCTGTAAGCGGATGTGCCTCAGCTTGAACTCTATTTAATAGCTCAATTCTTGAGAATGTTGTTATAAAATTTAAGCTATAATCATCAGTTAGTTGTGCTTTTACAACATTAGCATTTTCATAATCTACCTCAACAAAGAAATGATATTTTTTACCCTCTTCCTTTAATGATAAATATTCAATAAATATAGCCATATATTCTAAGAATAATTCCTTCTTTTCCTCGTTAAAGCATACAAAATTATATTTAGTATTGCCTTTCTTTATAATATAGGATAAATTATTAGGATTAAATTCCTTAGCTATAACTGCATAGCCCTCTTCAATTAATGAATTTAAAAGCTCCTTATCAGTATCTACATCAATCCATAATATACAATTCTTACTCTTTTTAGTATATTCCTTACATACATCAATATCTCCTAAAAGAATATCACATTCCTTAGACCTTTGAATTCTAATGCATCTAATTTTATTAATTATACCTAGCTTAAATACATCAATAGCTGTAATAATAGTAGCTAATGCACCGAGTAATAAACCTAATGATGAGGCTGCCTCATAAATAGGGTATTCTGTACCTAGCTTATATACCTCTTCGCTAATATCATTATCAAAAACAAATACTTTAATTGAGTTAAACATACAGTCAACAATTCTAGTTAAAATATTAGCAGTTGGTGCATACTCATTTTTCGCAACAAAATATAAAGTAAAATTTATTATAAAAATAATTATAATAAATATTAGCTTTTTAATTGTACTTCTTCTTTTTTCTAAAAACATCATGATTAATAAGCAAAATAATATAATCTCAATTATAATACTTACAATACTTATAGCATTAATCATAGTAATCACCCATCTAATAATATACTACAAATATGACTTTTTTTCAATAAATGCAAAATAAAAACAAGACCGCAGTCTTGTTAATATTCGTAAGAATCAACGATGTCACCATTTATTGTATATAATGTGATTTTATTGTTATCCCAAATAGCAAATCCTCTTTCACTACCATTTTTAGGAATAGTAATACTACCTGGATTAATATATACTGTATTATTATCCTTCTCAATCTTAGGGATATGAGTATGACCATATAATACAATATGGGCTTTATTTTCCACATTATCAATGTAATCATCTAAATGATGGCCATGCTCAATGTGAACAGTTGTATTGTTCAAATTTAAGTCTAACGAGTGACTAATCTTAAATGCTAATACCATTTGATCAACCTCAGCTTCACAATTACCCCAAATACATATTATATTATCCTTTAAGTCATTTAAGATAGGAATAACACCCTTAGGCTCATAGCTTAAGGGTAAATCATTTCTAGGACCATGATATAATACATCCCCTAAGCATAAAATTTTATCACAATTAAATTTTTCATAGGCTTCCTTAATTCTTATAGATGAATCCCTAGAGCCATGTATATCTGATACAATTAAATATTTCATATATTACCCCTTAAATACTCTTAATAATATATCTAATGAAGATGATATTTTTTCAAATTCCTCATCTGAAATAGAATCAAACATTGGCCATGCATAATTGTCAATATCTGCAAAAATATTATCAGTAATTTTTTTGCATTTCTCTGTTAATACAATATTTGTAACTCTAGCATCTGATTTAGATTGAACCTTTTTTAAATATCCCTTTTCAGTTAATCTATTAATTAGTGGTGAAATTGTATTTGTACTTTTATGTAATCTTTTACAAATGTCTGTAACCTTAGATTCCTTAGGATTATGGTAAATATCTAAAATAATAATTGCTTGAGTTGAGGATAATCCGTATGGTTCACAAAGCTCATCTCGTATATTAGAGAATCTATTGGATAAAAGCTTTATTTTAGTAATTATTTCATTTCTTCCTTCAATATCATTTTTTGTAAAATTATTCACAATTCTACCTCTTACTGCTTGTTAGAAATTTTATCATTGATTACGCGAGCAACAAAAACACCATTAGCTCCAGCCTGTGCTAAGCCACGAGTTAGGCCTGCACCATCTCCACCAACATATAAGCCAGAAATTTTTGTTGCGAAGGTATTATCTATTTCAGGACGTGCTGAATAGAATTTAGCCTCAACACCATAGAATAATGTATGCTCATTAGCAATACCAGGTGTTACATGGTCTAAAGCTTCAATCATTTCAATTAATGATTTCATAGTATTATATGGTAATACTAAACCTAAGTCTCCAGGAACAGCTTCTTTTAATGTTGGTTTTACATAACCTTCTTCTAAACGTTTATAAGTAGTACGTCTACCATGACAAATGTCACCATATCTTTGAACGATGATACCACCACAGCTTAATTGGTTAGCTAAAACACCAACTTCTCTAGCATATTCATTTGGTTTATCAAATGGTTCAGAGAATTTATGAGATACTAATAATGCGAAGTTAGTATTGTTACTTCCCATTTTCTTATCAGCATAAGCATGACCATTTGCTAACATAACACCACTATGGTTTTCAACTACTACATGTCCTGATGGGTTTGAACAGAATGTTCTAACTTCAGTACCAACACTTGTACGGTATACAAATTTACCTTCATATAAGTTTTCGTTGATTTCTTCCATAATTACATCGTTAGTTTCAACTCTAACACCGATATCTACTTGGTTGTTAGTGAAGTGAACTTTATGGTTAGCTAAAACTTCTTGTAACCACTTAGAACC
>JAZQVB010000191.1:0-2903 GCA_045631605.1 Anaeroplasma sp. | reverse complement strand
AATGCAAAGAAAATGAAGGGATTAGGCTTAGATATTGAAACAATAATAAGTGTAACAGGCTTAACAAAGGAAGAAATAGAGAAGCTATAATGTTTGAAAATACACTGTGAAATATCAGTGTATTTTTGATTTGTCAATATTGATATAATTCTTTTCTTTTATGTAAGAATGTGATATAATCCTCAATTGAGGATGTGACATTATGAAAAATAAGAAATATATATTTTTAGGCTTATTAGTCATAGGTATTATTGCGGTTGCAGGCTGTGATACAAAGGTTGAAAATAGTACAGCTACTATCATTCCTACAACTACAACACAATTACCAACAACTACTGCAGTTCCAACTACAATAGTGCCAACAACGGCTCCTATAACAGTGCCAACAGAGGAACCTACAACTACAGTTACTGTACCTACAGATGTTCCAACAGAAACAGGAACTACAATAACTACTACAACAACATCGTTATATGAGGGTAATTATTATTCATCTGTAGATGAAACATTAAGAGGAGAAGCGTTTATATCTGAATTAACTACATTAGTTAATGATGGTTTTAAGTCCCTTTCATATGATGCGGCATATTCAGCATTAACATATACAGATCAAGACCCTGCTGGTTCTAGTAAGGTTATGTGTTTGTATACTGGAGTATTATATGATAAAGGAACTAATGGTAATGATAGAAAATGGAATCGTGAGCATGTATGGGCTAAATCTCATGGCTTTAATGATAAAAGCTATGATGCATATTCAGACATTCATCATCTACGTGCTACAGAAATGGGTATTAATAGCACACGTGGTAATTTAGATTTTGATGAGGTATCTAATTACTCATCAAGCTATTCAAAGGATAATTATGGTAACAAGTGGATAAGCGGTACATGCTTTGAGCCTCGTGATGAGGTTAAGGGTGATGTAGCTAGAATTATGTTCTACATGGTAGCTAAATATAATTCATCTAGCTTAGATTTATCTTTAGTTGATAGAATTAATACATCAGGCACTCAATTCGGTAGATTATCTACATTAATAAAGTGGCATTGGCAGGATCCTGTCGATGAATATGAAATGAGAAGAAATGATCGTATTTATGCAGGTAATAATAATGGTCAATATGCACAAGGAAATAGAAATCCATTTATTGACCACCCTGAATATGTAGAATACGCATTTGGTAAGGTTGATGTACCATCAAATCCAGGCACAGGAACAACAACGAAGCCGACTGAATCAGCACCAACAGCTACTACGCCTTCAATTGAGGCTACAGATAGTGTGACTGTAGATTTTACTGCGAATAATTTCTCAGATGCAGCTTTTACAACTACAGGAAAGACTATGACATTTGGTTCATATAATGTATATTTATCTTCTTACTATATCAGTGCGCGCACTGTTAGATTAGGACATAATAAGACAGGTGTAGATTTATCGAAATTCAATATAAGCGACAAGGGCGCATATATGACTTGTGATTTTAGTGTTGATAATATGACAGGATTTACGTTAAATGCATCTCAAACATATAGTGGAACAAATAAGTGGTATGCATATTATACGCCAGCTAATTCAACATCATATGAATTAATTGGTCAAGGTAGCATTTCATCTACTAATATAACTGGTCAATTTTCATCAGCTGTAAGTGGTAAGCTAACATTGGTATTTACAGCATATAACGCAAGATTAGATTTAAATAATTTAGTAATATATAAGAAATAGAGGTTTTTATGAAGTACGATTGTATAATTGTAGGGGCTGGCCCTGCAGGAGTATTTTGCGCATATGAATTTATGCAGCTGAATAAGGATTTAAAGATTTTATTAATTGATAAGGGAAAAAATATTTATAATAGAAGATGCCCTGTAAATGAGCATAAGCTATCAAAATGTCCGATAATTAATGGCAAGAGCGGATGTAATCCAGCTTGTAGCATTACTAATGGATTTGGTGGTGCAGGTGCATTTTCAGATGGCAAATTTAATATTACAACTGAATTTGGTGGCTGGTTAACTGATTATCTTGATGATAAGGTTGTTTTAGATTTAATTAGATATGTAGATGATATTAATCTAAAGTATGGTGCACCTAAGCACATTACTAATCCAACAACTGATAAGGTTCGTGAAATTGAAAAGAGAGGCTACGCAGTAGGATTAAAGCTTCTTCGTAGTGAGGTAAGACATTTAGGTACTGAAAATAATTTGAAGATTCAGGCTGCAATCTATGACGATTTAGTTAAACAAATTGATATGATGTTTGAAACTGAGGTTTTAGATGTTATTGTTGAGGATAAGGTTGTTAAGGGTGTTAAGCTTGCTAATGGAGATATTATAGAAACTGACTATGTATTCCTAGGCGTTGGTAGAGATGGTTCAGCGTGGTTAGAAAAGATTTGTCGTAAAAATAGAATTAAAATGACAAATAATCAGGTTGATATCGGTGTAAGAGTTGAAACTAACGACGTTATTATGGAAGAAATTAATGAGAATTTATATGAAGGTAAATTCATTTATAGAACAAGCGTAGGTACTATTGTAAGAACATTCTGCTCAAATCCAAGCGGACACGTAGTAGTTGAAAATCATAGTGGTACAATGCTTGCTAATGGTCATGCCTATGCATCAAAGGCATTAGGAAGCAATAATACCAACTTTGCTTTACTTGTGTCACATAAATTCTCTGAGCCATTTGATATTCCAAATGAATATGCTCATCAGGTAAGTAGATTAGCTAATGAATTATCTTGTGGCGGTATTATAGTTCAACGCTATGGTGACATTTGTCGAGGACGTAGAAGTACACAAAAAAGAATTGATGAGGGCTTTGTTAAGCCATCATTAAAGGAGGCTGTGCCTGGAGATTTAGGACTAGTATTACCATATAATACTAT
>JAZQVB010000190.1:0-6018 GCA_045631605.1 Anaeroplasma sp. | reverse complement strand
CCGTTTTTAAAAACCTATAAAACTTTATAAAAGTTCTAGTTTTATTCCTTATTCAACGAGCCAAGAATATTTATATTGCTATAAATAGTCAAGTGGTATGTACTCTCCTAAGGCGTCAATTCCGCACAAACGTATGCGTACTTGTATTTTCTTTAATTAAAATTTATAATTTGCTAAATTTATCGCAGCGTTTAAATCCCTATTTATTACTGTATTACAACATTCACATTCATATACTCTATCTTTTATATCCATTGTTTTAATATTACCACAATTACTACATTTCTTTGTAGATGGGTAATATTTATCGGCAATAACTATAGATATATCCTTATATTTAGATAATCTATCAATTAATAATATTCTAAATTTTCTTAATGAGGCTTCATGTAAATTTTTTGCAGCCTCTTTTTGTTCTCTTGTCATCTTTTTTCTTTTCTTTTTACTACTCATTTCTTTTATATGTAAATCCTCTAATACTATTACTGATGGTGGTCTTGATAAAATATTATCTATTATTTTATTATGACAATCATCTCTTATATTAGCTAATCTTACATTAATCTTTTTAAGTAGCTTTTTATTCTTTATAAAATTTTTAGAATATTTATTATTTTCATCTTTATTTTGATATTTTCTAGATAGTGCTCTTTGTAGGCGTCTTTTACGACGCTTTATTTTCTTATATGCTCTTGTTTTTGTTGCTTGCTTATACCTAGTATTTTCAGATGTTACTATTTCTGCATTGTTTAAATCAATACCTATTATCCTACCATCTGTTTCTATTTTCTTTTTCTTAGGTGCATATTCATCACCTACACTAACTGTAATATAGAAGTATTCACCATCAAATGAAACTCTAGGATTATAATATGTAGCATTTTGAGGGATTCTATTTTTCTCTGCTAAGCTTATATAATTTAATACTTGTCTATTAGCCTTTTGATTATTTGCGATTTTCTCAAGCTTAACCTTACTATCAGTAAATTTAATCTTGAATGGATCAACATAAAAGGATTTAATTTTACCCTTATATGTTTTTCTAACTGGATACTTACCTAGCTTTTTAAAATATCTTATAAACGCATTATATGTATCCTTGATTGTTTGTTTAAGGGCATCATTACTTACATCATAAAATAATGTATCTAAATGCTCATCAATTATTTGTTTTTTAGTTTTACCTTCTCTAGCCTCTATAGTCATTTTATCATAGATACCTTTTTGTACAGTAAACCATTTTCTTACATCGCCACAAGAAGGAAATTTAGCCTTTTCCTTAACAAATGAATCCATGTAATCATATACAATATTTTGACATTCAATACATTTATTTAATGTACGTCTAATTTTAGTAGCCTGCTTATTATTTGGATGTATTCTTACCTTATATGTATACATAGAAACACCTACTTCCTATGTATATATTATACTATAAAATGCTATAAATTTCAATTATTTATAGAATTTTATAGTTTTCTAAAACTTTTCGAATGCTATTACTTAATTGTTTATTTCTTGTATTTTTTGAGAAAATTCATTCATAAGCTCTTTTGTTTTACTTTTTCGCTTACCCTGAAGCTTACAAGATAATACAGTAATAATTTGAACTAAGTCCTCAACTAGCTCCTGATCCTGTGTTTTATCCATTTTGTTATCTAATATTTCAATAGATACATTATTAAGCTTAGCGAAGTGCTCAACTAATTCAAAGCCAAATCTAAGTAATCTATCCTTATATAGAATAACTATTAAATCAACTTCCTTTTTATTTATCTTTTCAATTAATTTTAATAAGCCAGGCTTATTATAATTAATACCAGAGCCTACATCAGTAATAATATCAAATGATTCGTATTTATTTGATATATATTCTTTAATATTATTAACCTGTCTTTCTAAATCATCTAATTGTTTTTTGCTAGATACTCTAGCATAACCAATAACATTTAGATTCTTTTTAGTTTTTCTTTCTTGAGTATAGGCTAAGATAGATTCCTCAGAATAATATCTATAGCCATTACCTTTAATATATGCAGGCTTTAGCTTACCTTCTCTATCCCAATTTCTTAATGTTTGTGCAGTAACACCTAATATTTGAGTTACTGTCTTAGATGAATAATATTTCATAAATAAAAAAACTCCTTAAAACTATAATTTATCTTTAGTATATCATAGTTTTATAGAGTTTTATACTTTTAAATATGCTGTTTCGGAACCTTTTCTAATGACCTTAGATAAGGTTATTTTTTTTTGTATTTTTTTCATTTATTTTTTCGTACCCTATTGCATTTCTTGACAACTTGACTTATAATAGTAAAATGCCTATAATGGGCATTTGTCTAAAAAATAGCATTTTTCTGCATTATGCAGTTTAGATATATTCGTGGTTATCCCATAAAAAAGGTTAGACATTCCTAATGAAAAATGTCAAAAAACTTAGAAAGGGATTGTATAGATATCTATACACATGGTGTTTTCTTTATGAATTATAAGAATGTCAATTATGGTAAGAAATCTGAAAGAAGAAGCTACTCTAAGATTCGTACAGATGTTGATTTACCAGGCTTAATTGAAATTCAAACAGAATCATTTAAGTGGTTTGTTGAACAAGGATTAAAAGAAGTATTTGAGGATATGTCTCCAATTACATCATTTAATCAAAATCTTAAGATTTATTTTGACAGTTATTATTTTGAAGAACCAAAATATGACATTGTTCAATCTAAATTAAGAAGAATTAATTACTCTCGTCCTTTAAAGGTTATGGTGCATCTTGAGAATTCTCAATTAGAGGGAAGTGTTCTTTCTGAAGAGGTATTCATGGGTGATATTCCATATATGACACCTGTTGGTACATTCGTAATCAACGGTGCAGAGCGCGTAATTATTTCACAAATCATCCGTTCATCTGGCGTTTACTTCGCAAGAGAGGTAGATAAGAAGACAGGTGACATTAAGTTTAGTGGTACAGTAATTCCTACTCGTGGTGCTTGGTTAGAATATGAGGAAGGTAGTAAGGGTATTTGGTATGGTAAGCTAGACCGTTCAAAGAAGATTCCTTTAACTACTGTTTTAAGAGCTTACGGTTTATCAAGTGATCAACAAATTATTGATTTATTTGGTGAAAATGAGCATTTAACTTATACTTTTGAAAAGGATACTACAAGCAACAGCGAAGAAGCTGCAGCAGAAATTTATTCTAAATTACGTCAAGGTGAGCTTGCAACTCCTGAAGGAGCTAGAGCTTTAATCCAACAAAGATTATTTGATGACAACAAGTATGATTTACAAAAGGTTGGTCGTTATAAATACAATATTAAGTTAGACGTTTTACAAAGAGCTAAGGGTTTAACTCTTGCTAGAGACGTTGTAGCTAATGAGGATATTTTTGATGATGAAACTGGTGAATTATTATATACTGCAGGAACTAAGATTGCATTAGTTGGCGAAAAGATCGTTGATGAAGTATATAACAAGCTAGATAAGGCTCGTGCTGCATTCCGTTATCAAATTGATTTAGGTGAAACATTAGGTGAAGATCCTTATAACGAAATTTTATTTGTAAATGTAGTTAAGGGTGAACACAGTGAAGAGGTTAAGATTATCGGTAATGACCATAGAGAAGAAAGCCTTCATATTACATTATCTGATATTTTAGCTTCAGTAAGCTACTTCATGAATTTATATTCTGGTGTTGGTAACATTGATGATATCGACCACTTAGGTAATAGACGTTTAAGATTAATTGGTGAATTATTAAAGAACCAATTCCGTATTGGTTTCAGTAAGTTAAAGAAGAATATTGAAGATAGAATGTCTACAATTGAATTAGACAAGGCTACTCCTCAAAATCTAATTAACATTAAGCCGCTTACATCATCATTAAAGGAATTCTTTGGTTCATCTCAATTATCTCAATTCATGGATCAAATTAACCCTCTAGCTGAAATTACGCAAAAGCGTCGTATCTCAGCTTTAGGTACAGGTGGTATTGCACGTGATCGTGCTGGTGTAGAGGTACGTGACGTACACAACTCACACTACGGACGCATGTGTCCAATTGAAACACCTGAAGGTCCATCTATCGGTTTAATTACATCTTTAGCAACATATGCTAAGGTTAATAAGTATGGTTTCATTGAATCACCTTATTTCGTAGTTAAGGAAAATAATGGAGTTAAGTATGTATCAGATGAAATAGTTTATTTATCTGCAGATGATGAGGCTGGTAAGGTTATTGCCGCTGCATCAACATTACTTGATGAAAATGGACAAATTATTGAAGATAAGGTTATCGGTAGACGTAACGGTGAAACTGAAATGGTTTCAAAATATGAAGTTGACTATATGGACGTTTCTCCAAAGCAAATCGTATCAGTAGCTGCTTCATGTGTTCCATTCCTAGAGCACGATGATGCTACACGTGCGCTAATGGGTGCGAACATGCAACGTCAAGCTGTACCTATCATTAATCCAGAAAGCCCAATTGTTGGTACTGGTATGGAATATAGAGCTGCTAAGGATAGTGGTTCTGCATTAATCGCTTCTGCAGCTGGTATTGTAGAATACGTAGATGCTAAGAAGATTTTAATTAAAGAAAATGATGGCAAGATGAAGAAGTATGAATTATACCAATTCTTAAGATCTAACTCTGCAACAGCAATTATGCATAGACCAATCGTTTCAGTTGGTGAATATGTTGAGGCTGGAGATATCATTGCTGATGGTCAATCTATGAAGAATGGTGAATTAGCATTAGGTAGAAATGTTCGTATTGCATTCATGACTTGGGAAGGGTATAACTTCGAGGATGCCGTTATTATGTCTGAAAAGATGGTATATGATGATGTATATACATCTTTACATATTGACGAATTTGAAATTGATGCACGTGATACAAAGCTAGGACCTGAGGAATTCACTTATGAAATTCCAAATGTTAACGAAGCTTCTAAGCGTAATCTAGACGCTAACGGTATTATTATACCTGGTAGCGAAGTAAAAGAAGGAGATATCTTAGTTGGTAAGACTACTCCTAAGGGTCAAACAGATCCTACACCAGAAGAAAAGCTACTTCTTGCTATCTTCGGTGAAAAGACTCGTGATGTACGTGATTCATCATTACGTGTTCCACACGGCGGCGGTGGTGTTGTTCAATCAGTTCAACATTTCTCAAAGGCTAAGGGTGATGAATTAAGTCCAGGCGTTAACGAAGTAGTTCGTATCTTCATCGTACAAAAGAGAAAGATCCAAGTCGGAGATAAGATGGCTGGTCGTCATGGTAACAAGGGTGTTATTTCTAACATCTTACCACTTGAGGATATGCCATTTACAGCTGATGGTCAACCAATTGACATCATGCTTAACCCACAAGGTGTACCTTCTCGTATGAACATCGGTCAGGTATTAGAATTACATTTAGGTATCGCTGCTAAGAAATTAGGTATTAAGGTTGCAACTCCAGTATTCGATGGTGCAACAATTAAGGATATTGAAGAAATTATGGCTGAAGCTGGTATGTCTCCAGACGGTAAGGAAGTATTATACGATGGACGTAGCGGTGAAGCATTCGAAAATCCAGTTACAGTTGGTATCATGTATTTCGTTAAGCTAAGCCACATGGTTGATGATAAGCTACATGCTCGTAACGTAGGTAAGTATACTTTAGTTACTCAACAACCAATGGGTGGTAAGGCTCAAAACGGTGGTCAACGTTTCGGTGAAATGGAGGTTTGGGCACTTCAAGCTTATGGTGCTGCACATACATTACGTGAAATGATGACTGTTAAGTCAGATGACTTAGTTGCTAGAGATAGCACATTCAACTCTATTGTTGATGGTAAGCAAATTCCTGAATCATCAATCCCTGAGTCATTCAGAGTATTAACTCGTGAATTACAATCTTTAGGTATTCACGTTGAATTAATAAATGAAGACGGTGAAAACGAAGTTAATCGTTCAATCGTTGATTTCAAAATTAGAGAAACAAAACGTTAATGGAGGGGCGAAAATATG
>JAZQVB010000189.1:0-3528 GCA_045631605.1 Anaeroplasma sp. | reverse complement strand
CATAAATAACTGATAAGAAAACAAAATAGATCATTCCTATCATAATTAGGTTTATACTAGTACTTGCATAGGCTGAGTGCAACCAAGGAAGATTTAAAAATCCCGAATACCAATATGCATTTGCAGTTTTTGAAGCAACTATAGATGCTTCAGTCCACATTCTTGGTTCATTTGTTAAATTATAGAAATCTGTAAGCATTAACTCAAATTGAGTAAATCCATTAAATGAAACTAAGCCTATAATTATAAATACTGATATAGCTGAATATATTACAAATCTTTTATTTTTAAGCAATTTGATTATTTCCTTTGTATAAAATAATAAATAAATTACCGCAAAAACATAACTGAATACTGCAGTTATATTATGAGATAAAAACAAGCATGATGCTCCACAAATTATTTCAACAAATGTTTTTATAACAATCTTTTTAGTATGAACTAAATCATATATACCTAAGAAAAATAAAGGTAAAAAAATAAATGAGAATGCTTCTGCAATAGCTACTCTACAAAAAGCATCAAATAAGCGATATGGATATAGAATAAATACTGATGCCGAGATAAGACCAATTATTTTATTACCGTTTGATATTCTTAATCCAAGCTTATAAGAAAATATACCAGATAAATAAATAGATAATAAAATACCAATTTTAATACTTGTTAATAAGTCAATATTAAAAGCATTTAATAATATTGCTAAAAAAGCATATGATGTATGACAAAGTGGAGAATAAAATAGCTCCTTACCAACACCTAATCCTGAGCCTAGATTAGATGAAATAGGACTAAAATTACCTTCTAGTATTGATGTATATTTATCATAGATATTCGCTAGATGAAAATATGTATCATCACCTACAGGATATCCATCATAAAATAGGATAAATCCAGCAATACAGGATAGCATAATTATAATTAAATTTAATATTATTATTGATGTAATTTTCTTATAATTAATATTTCTTAAACAGCTCATAGTAACTCTCCAATCTTCTAAATTCAATTATAAATTAGAAATATAAAAAATGCAATGTATTCAATTTACATTGCATCATTTAATTATTCTTCAATTCTTTTAGATGGAACTTCCATATATAACTTATCTAAAGCGAAGTGCTCTCTTTCCTCTTTTGTAAAGATAGAAACAACAATATCATAGCAATCAATTAATACCCAAGTAGTATTTTGTCCTTCAACGCTTCTAATATTATAACCATTTTTTAAAGCTTCATCCCTTACATATGAAATAGCTGCAGTAGCTTGTCTATCACTATTTACAGAGCAAAGAATCATTTTTTCAAAAAATGGGCTTCTTCCCTTAAAATCATAAATTACAATATCCTGTGCCTTAACCTTACCGACACAATCTAAAAGTATTTCTTCTAACGTCATTACTTAAATTTTCTCCTTATATTCCTTTAATACCTCAATTTGTTTAGGATGAGGCTTATTTCCTTCTTTTTCACAAAAGCTAATGGTATTCGAAATAGATTTATAGACAGCATAATTAAAATTGCCATCTAATAATATTTTTCTACACTCAATACAGCTTTCATACTTCCTATTTTTCTCAGTATAATCAGATATCATTATTATAGCCTCAAGCATACTCATATTTGGTCTACCAAATACATGATATTTTATAGCATTATATATATCAATATCATAATCTCCTAAGGCCTTATAAGCCTCTGCAGATAAATATGCATGATACAAAAATGGATATTCCTCACATTCAGCTATTTCATCACTAGTTAATATATTTTTAGCATTATTAGTATCATCATATTTACAATAATCATGCATATATGCTGCAATCATAGCCTTATTAGGATCTACATTATATTTCAATGCTAGATATTCTGCCATTTCAACAACGCCAAGAGTGTGCAGAAGCCTATGCTCGCTAACCTCACCTAATTTTTTATAAACAAGGCTTTTAATTTGATCCAATGATAGCATTTGTTACATACACCTCTGTTTTATCAAGATAAGTAACCTTAATTTTACATTTACCAAGAACAGATATAAATCCAAATCCTGAGAACCAAATATCCTTCTTTTTATTACCATCAAGCTCAAATACCTGAGTATTATATTTCAAATTAGAAACCTCATCAGCAGTAGGTGGAGTTAATAGCTTACCTAATTGATTAGCATATAAATCACTTACTCTTTCGCTTTTACATCTATGAATATATAAATTTTTAGATGCGTACACAATAACAGATATTCTTTCCTTACATTCAAACTCCAATGAAGCTAATCCAGCCATAAAAATGGCATTATTATTAGATATTTGATATGTAATAGGCTTCATTTCACCATCAGGCATAATTTTATTATAGCTCACAGGTAATAATTGATTTAATACATCAGCCTCATTAATTAAGCCTGGCGTATCAATAAATGCCTTATTATCCTCAAAGAATGGAATTCTAATTTCATTTAATGTAGTACCTGGAATCATTGATGTTGAAATTACATCATCCTTAATTGATGTATTTTTCTTTAAAAGTGCATTAATTAAGGAGCTCTTACCTACATTAGCACATCCAACAAAATATACATCTCTTTCTTTTCTAGCTAAATCGATTGTTCTAGTTAAATCCTCAATAAAATATCCCTTTTTACTAGATACAATATGAATTGCATCAACCTTAAAGAATATCTTTTCACATTCCTTAGATAACCAGTTAACAATACTTTCAATGTTTGTGCTCTTAGGGAATACATCATACTTATTAGCTACTAAAATTACATTCTTATTACGAAGCTTATCAATCATCTTCTTATTAAATGTCGCCTTAAAAGCAAAAATATCTACAACAAAAACTACAAGACCATTCTTCTTGATTACATCATCAATAACATGCTCATAATCGTCATTTGACGCAACAATTTTTGGAAGCTCATTATAATGCATCATTCTATAGCATCTTTTACAATATTTAGATTCTGAAGTTAATTTTGGAATATATCCAGCCTCATCTGGTCTTTCCTCCTGTAATAAAGCTCCACAGCCCTTACATTTACGTACTATCATTATAGTTCACCACCAAATTCTAATAAACGCTCATTATAAATATCAGGATATTTCTTTTTAATTCTTCTTAAAAAGAATTTTTCTAAGCCTCTATTTATTCTAGTACTCTTAATATCACTAGTCTTATCTATAGGATTAATTAACGCAACATTAATCCTGCATCTTTTCCCACCTAAAACATCAGTCATAAGCTGATCACCTAATAATATTATTTCATTTTTATTATATTTTTTTGAGGCAATACATCTAATTGCCTTTTTAATACCTCTTTTTAAAGGCTTAGTTGCAAATTTAATATATGGAATATCAAATGCCTTAGCAAAGTTATCAACCCTTGCCTTTTTAGAATTTGAAACTAAGATAAATTCAAATCCCATACCCTCAATCCTCTTTTTTAATTCAAAAAGCTTTTCATTAGGCATTGTTTCATTATATGAAATTAAAGTGTTATCTAAATCTGTAAGTATAAGTCGAAT
>JAZQVB010000188.1:0-2077 GCA_045631605.1 Anaeroplasma sp. | reverse complement strand
GGGGCATGGGATTTTAAGTCCCACGTGTCTACCTATTCCACCACCGAGGCATATCGTTAATTATTAAAATGGTGTCCCGTAGAGAACTCGAATCTCTGACCCCTTGATTAAAAGTCAAGTGCTCTACCGGCTGAGCTAACGGGACATGGTGCCGACTATAGGAATCGAACCCACAACCTACTGATTACAAGTCAGTTGCTCTACCAATTGAGCTAAGTCGGCATAATGGTGGAGGATGACGGGCTCGAACCGCCGACCCTCTGCTTGTAAGGCAGATGCTCTCCCAACTGAGCTAATCCTCCGCGCAAGTAATATTCTATATTAAAACGTTATGTTTGTCAACAAAAATATACATTTATTTTTAAAAATAATTGGGATTATCATATTGAAACAATACAATAATCCCATATCATTATTTCTTTAGGCTTTCTACCTTTCTAGTATCCTTATGAGGAATTTCCTTCCATGTAACATTTGGCTTTAAAAGTGCATATAATGTTATATATACATCAACTATATCAAACCAAGGCCATAGGAAAACATATAAAATAATTAACCCCTTACTACAGTTAATATTCTTATATTCTCTTATTACATAAATAAATCCTAATAATACACAAGAAACATATGTTGATAACAAGCTAATTCCAAAATTCTTAAGCATATTTAATATTTCTAAGCCATTATTTTTATCTACAAAATATAAAACTAGTGATGTTACAGGAATAACTAACGATAATAATAATGTAAATAACCCATATGGAAAATAATAGAAAAAGAAATCATAGGCTGTAAATGTTGATCTAAGTGATTTATGCTTAAATATTCCTTTAAATATTGCTAGGAAAACCTTAGGGAATGTTGAGAAAAAAACACTTAAACGTCCTTTTGCCCATCTAACTCTTTGTCTAAATGCTATAAGTAGATTAGTTGGTTGCTCATCATATAATACCGCATCCTCAACAAATCCAACAATTATATTATTAGATACAAGCTCTGCAGATAATTCAGTATCCTCAGTCAATTTGGTATGATTCCATCCATTTTGTAATAAATGAGTACCAATACAAATACCTGTACCTGCAAGATGTGTACCTGTACCTAAAATAGCTCTTGGTCTATGCATAGATACTGTTGAACGGAAAAAATGTATTCCATAAGATCCTGAGATAAAGTTTGTATTAAAGTTTTTGCAAGATCTATATGCACATACTACATTACCATTGGCTACAAAGCCCTTATTAATTTGAATTAGAAAATCCTTTTTGACTAGGTTATCCGCATCAATAATAATATACGCATCAGAATTATTTAAGCTTCCTTCTTCCTTTAAAAGATTAAATAAATATTGTAATGCATATCCTTTACGCTTTTTAGTTTGGTCAAAGCGTTCATATAATCTTGCACCCTTTTCTAAGGCTACCATAGATGTATTATCAGTAGAATTATCAGAAATCACTATTACATCATATAACTCCTTCGGATAATCAACATTAAAAATACTATCTAATAGCCCTGGTAACACAGCCTCTTCATTTCTTGCTGGTATTACAAATGTATATTTCTTTAAAATATCTGTTTCAGGATATTTCTTCTTTTTGCAAAAAATACCTATTACTGTTAACACACCTTTATAAAAAACTAAAATAGTTAATATTAATGAAACAATTTCTATAACTTTATTTAATATTTCCATAACTCATCACCTTCAGTCAATATAATATATCATAATTTAAACAAAAATAAAAGGATGAATATTCATCCTAATTTCATTTATTATAAATCTACTTAGCAATAAATGGCGCCCGCTGCCTGACTCGAACAGGCGACACCTTGATTAACAGTCAAGTGCTCTAACCGACTGAGCTAAGCAGGCGTATGTATAATTAATCAAAGAGAGGCCTGGCAACTACCTACTCTCGCACTATTTAAAGTCCTACCATCGGCGTTAAAGTGCTTAACTTCTGTGTTCGGTATGGGAACAGGTGTGACCACTTTGCCATCGTCACCAGACTTTTCTTTGAAAATTAGATAAAATATGTCAAATTATTTTAAGGTTAAGTCCTCGATCTATTAG
>JAZQVB010000187.1:0-2967 GCA_045631605.1 Anaeroplasma sp. | reverse complement strand
GGTTTGGAATTAGATAAAAATGATTTCCTATATTTTAATGATCCTGATTTAAAAAGTGTTAGTAGTAAAGAACTATCTACTATAATTAATAATCCTATTAATAACTATAATGTTATTTTAATTGATATTAATAATAGTTCTGAAGAAGCTAATTGTAGTGAGATGATTTATTTAATTGAACCATCTACACTTAGATTAAATAAAATGATTCGTCGTGATCGTGCTATTTTAAGTAAAATGAGAAGTATGAAGGTAGTATTAAATATGAGTTTACTTGATTCTTCTGATATTAGAGATTTTGAAGGAGAAGCTGGATGTTCTGTATTCCATAATATTCCTCCATTAGATGATAAAAAAGATAGACATAGAGTTTTAGATGAATTATTAAACAAATTAGGCTTTGATAAAAATAAACCATTAAGTGATGGAAATAAGCCTGTAAGATTGTTTGGAATTGTAAAAGAATAAAGAAATTCTTGACATATATTGATATTTTCAATACAATTATATTATGAAAACGAAGGAGATGTTTGTATGTATTTATTAGCTGGTGCAATTAATTTTTGCTCAAAAACAAAACCTATTTGGGTTTTAGTTGGTAGAATCTTAGGAATCTTCAAAATTGTTATTCCTCTATTAGTTATCATTTTTGGTATGATAGATTTAGGAAAAGCAGTTGTAGCAAGTAAAGACGATGAAATTAAAAAAGCTGCTAAATCTCTATTATTTAGAGCATTAGCTGGTATTTTGATTTTCTTCATACCAACAATAGTAGGCTTCTGTTTTACATTAGCAGATGGATTTAACGCTGATGGTGATTATTCTATTTGTGAACAATGTATTACAAATCCTAGTGGATGTTAATCAATTATTAAAGAATTAAATGATATTTGTTTAAATATCATTTTTTTTGTGTTATAATTTTTATGATTGAGGTGTAATTGCATGAAAAAAAGAGTTTTATTAATGTTTTTATTTTTTATAGGAACTTTTTTATTATTAAATATAGGAGAAGTTAATGCTGCTACTGTTACTCATTTGTTAGATGGTGCTGCTGATTGTCAAGATATAATTGATGCTGAAGTATGGGATTTTTTACAACAAGTATTTAATGTTATTAAATATGCTGGTCCTATTTTGTGTTTAATTTTATCAGTTGCTGACTTTGTTAAAGCTGCTGCTAGTCAAGATAAAGATGCTTTAGTTAAAGCTGGTAAAACTACTGGTAAGAGAGTTGTTTATGCATTGATTTTATTCTTTATTCCTACGTTAATTAATTTTTTATTCCCACTATTAGGTTGGGTTGGAACTTGCGGAATAGGATAGGAGATTGGTTATTGTGATAAATCTATTATTTTTATTAGGTGATGTCCTTGAAAAAGGATTCATTGGAATTATATTAACGTTAGATACTTTAATTTATGGTTTAATTTCATCTGCATTTAAAGTATTTATGGCTATTGCTAGTGCAAGATTATTATCTTCTGATGCATATTATACTATTGCAAATAAGGTATATTTAATCGTTGGTGTGTTAATGTTATTTGTACTTTCTTATGCAATGTTAAAAGCTATAGTTAATCCAGATGAAGGAAAGAAATCTTTTGGTCCTGGAATTATTAAAAGAATAGTAATTGCGGTAATTGGTTTAGCAATTGCTCCTGCTTTGTTTAACTTAATGTATCAAGTACAAGGTTTAGTATTAGAACATAATGTTTTAGGTAAATTGTTCTTTAGATCTGACAATACTACATTAGTATCTCCTGGTACTGTAGATGTTGGTGGACAACAAATTACCTTAGAGGATTCAAATCCAGATAACTATATTAATGTTGTAGGTGGTTCTGTTACTGCTACTACTATTTGGCAAGCTTTCTTTTATCCTGCTGAAGATAGCGGCTTAACTTCTGATGATATAGTTGGTAATTTAAGTGATTATTATTTATCTACTGCCGGATGGTATGGTTTAGGTTGTGCTGCTGGTGTTGTAGGTGCGGTTGGATATGCATTTGGTTGGACTGGTTTTGGTTTAGCTATTGGTTTATTAGGTACTGCTGTTGCTGCATTAACATGTGATGATGCGGTTGAAAATTTAGGTACTGCTATTACCACTGATGAAGAAATTACTTTATCTCAAGCATATGCTATGACTGCTAAAGGTGATCCTTTTGGAGTTTATACTGTATTTATTAATAATTATGTTGAAGATGGTGAAATATCTTATTTATATGGTATTTCTACTATTGCTGGTGCATTTACGTTATATGCATTTGTTACATTTAGTATAGATATGGGAGTTAGAGCTGCCAAGTTAGCTTATTATCAAATTATTGCTCCTGTACCATTAATTATGCAAGTATTGCCAGGTAAAGGTGAGGCAACATTTAAAGAATACACAAGAGGTGTTTTACACACATTCTTAGAGGTGTTTATTCGTATTGCTGTAGTTTATATAGTTGTATATATTATATGTCACTTACAAGATTTATTCTCGTCTGTTGATGCTTTATGGGGAAATCAAGATTTAAGTGGACCTGAAGTTATGTTAGCTATGGCATTCTTAATTATAGGTTTAATTATATTCTGTAAAGATGCACCTAAATTCTTAAGTAAAACATTAGGTATTGATGGTGGTAACTTAGACTTGGGTATTAGAAATAAATTAGCTAAAGGTGGTGCATTTACTGCTGCTTCTGCAATTGGTGGTGGTGTAACTGCTGGTGTTAATAACATGACTAATAAATGGAAACAAATGAAAGATGCTAAAGGTTTTGGTGAAAAATCAAAATTATTCTTACAAGGATTTACTAGTGGAGCTGCTGGAACTGTATCAGGTGCAGTTAGAGGTGGTATAGCAGGTAAAGATGCTAAACATTGGAAAGATGTTCAACGTAGTGCTGCAACAGGAGCACATGGTGCTATTAGAGCTAGAGATAAAAGAGAACAATATGCTAATGCTCATGAACA
>JAZQVB010000186.1:0-5433 GCA_045631605.1 Anaeroplasma sp. | reverse complement strand
GTAATAATATTAATTATTCATTTTCAAATGATGATATAAGGAGTAATATATTAAAGGAAGAAAAACAGGTATTAAAATTTTTAAGAACACAAGAAAAAGTATATCTAAACTATATAAAATCATAAAAATATGATATAATTAAATAAATAATATTATTGTGGTGATTATATGGTAAAGCTTGTTTTTGTTGCGGCTATGGCTGCTACCTTTGAAATTGAAAATGATGATAGATATTATACAGATGACTATGAGGTATATTTAAATGGTGATTATGTAGGTAGATATAATACAAATGTTTTTTCTATTTATAATTTAAAGCCTAATACTAAATACAATGTTAAGGTAAATGATATTGAAGTGTCATTTCAAACATTAAATCATAATCCGATAATATTTAAATCTATTGAGGAAAATAGTACAAAATGTCTTCAAGCTGCGGTCGATAATTTAAATGAAAATGATGTTTTAGTTATTGATGGTAAACATAAGATTACATCAGTATTTTTAAAGGATAATATTAATATTTATTTAACTAAAAATGCAGTGCTATTAGGTGATAATGAAAGATCAAATTTCCCAATTTTAAAGGCTGATGAATATCTTAATGGTAAGCCATTAGGGACATGGGAGGGTAAGGTTGATGATTCATTTTCATCAATTATAACAGGATTAGGAATAAGTAATGCTACAATATATGGTGAAGGCAAAATTGATTGTGATGCACAAAATGGAGATTGGTGGATAAATCATAGGCTTTTAAGAATAGCTAGAAGACCTAAGGGTATATTTTTACATACATGTAATAATGTTATATTTCAAGGTATAACAGTATGTAATACGCCTTCATGGAATCAACATCCGTTTTATTCTAATCATTTAAAATATATAGATATAAAGCTTAGTAACCCTGATAATTCACCTACAACTGATGGTATAGATCCAGAATCATGTGATGACGTTTTAATACTAGGATGCAGAATTAGTGTAGGTGATGATTGTATAGCAATTAAATCAGGCAAATTAGATTTTGCAAGAAAATATAAAACGCCATCATCTAATATTATTATTAGAAATTGCTTAATGGAAAGTGGACATGGTGGTGTAACCTTAGGTAGCGAAAATAGTGGAGGAATTAATAACATTACTGTAAGTAAATGCTTATTTTTATCTACTGATAGAGGACTAAGAATTAAAACACAAAGAACAAGAGGTAATTTATCAATTTTAGAAAATATTAGTTTTAATAATATCGACATGATAGATGTTAAGGCCCCATTTGTTATAAATGCTTTTTACAAAGCTGGAAATGATGAGGTAGATTATAGATTCGACAGAGCTTTTAGAGAGAAGGATGATGAGACACCAGAGCTTAAAAGTTTTAAATTTGAAAATATAAAATGCGAAAATGTATCGTTTGGCCTTGGATGTTTTCTAGGTCTTCCTGAGGCTAAGATAGAGGAAGTGTTATTGAAAAATATAACTGTTAATTATAAAAGTGATTCTGTAGCTGGTGTTATGGCGATGACATTAGAAAATGAAAAGTTTAATAAAATAGGAATTTATGCTGAAAATGTTAATAAAATTATTTTAGATAATGTTAAATACGAAAATGAACCAAGCATTGATTTTATTAAGAAAAATGTAGATTTAGTTGAGGTAATATAATATGAAAAAACATTCACAATGTATGATGTGTAGCTATGTTTTAGGTAGAAGCTGTAAATATACTAAGCAGGTTATACCTGATGAAATATATGATAATGATGTTACCTGTAAAAGCTTTAAATCAATAGTCGATGAGGATTTAGATTGTGATGATAAATGCTGTAGCGAGGTAAAAAGATACGATGCATTAAACAAATAGGCAAGATTTTGCCTATTTTTTTTCTTTCTACAGGAAGAAAAAATAAAGTGATTGTGCTATAATAAAGTATTAATATAAAAAAAAGAGGTGGATTATGGCAACTGTAAAAACAAAAAATAAATTAAAGAAAAGTATAATGATTATAAATGCAATCAAGGAAAGGGTTGATAATGAGAGGTTGGTTGATTATTTTATTTCTGATGTTGAGAAATTTTATGATTTGAAAAATTTCCCATTATTTAAGTGCTATACAGAGAATTCTCAAAAAATAATATTAGCACCGGTCAAGGTTACATTGACTACTTATTTGAAAAATAAAAATAAACCTAAAGAGAATCATATTAAAGCATTTAGACAACTCTTTGAAGGATTACTGAAAACAGAGGATGAAAAGTATTCATTAGAAAGAGCAGAATTTGTAAATTGGATTTTCAAAATGTCGCCTTTTAAAACAAGCGAAGAGTTTGAAGAGTCTATACTTAATGATGGTGAAGTATTTGCTGATTCATTTAATAAGCTTGACAACGAAGATCCATTAAAAAAACATATAATAGAATTTATCGATTTATTTAAGCAAGTTTATAATCTAGATGATGCAATGATGTCGAAATTAAATATAGATACAGCTAAGATTGATTGCGATAAGTTAAATGATAAAATAGAAGAGCTAGAGGAAGAAATTTCAAAGCTGAAAACAGATAATGATAAGCTGAAATCTGAAAATGAAAAGCTAGCTGAAAAGAAAAAGAAGGCTAGTGATAAGGATAAAAAATATAAGGATGAAATAGAAAGTCTTAAAGCTGTTTTAAAAGAGAAAAGCAATGAGAGTGCAAAATTAGCTTTAGAATTACAGGAAAAGAATGAAAAGATACTAGCTTTAGAAAAGGATGTTGAGGATTATAAAAATAAAACGGACTTAAAGGCTGAACCAAAGGCTGAAGATATAATTGTTGATAAAATTAATGAGGCTGATTTTATTAATTCACTTATGAATGTATTATCTAAGGATGGTTTGTATTACTCAAGACAGGATCTTTATAATTTCCATATAGCCTGTAAATCATCTCAGCTAACTATTTTAGCTGGTCCTTCTGGAATAGGTAAGACTAGATTACCATTAGCTTATGCAAAATGCATTAACGCAAATGAAAAAGATGGAACGTTATTATTTATGCCTGTTAGTCCTGCTTATACAGAGCCTGGGGATGTATTAGGTTATTATAATCCAACTGAAAAGAAATTTTGCCCTAGTGATACAGGACTTACTGATATTTTAAAGCATGCTATGGATAACCCTGATAAAATGCATATTGTTATTTTTGATGAGATGAATTTAAGTCAAATTGAATATTGGTTTGCACCATTTATGTCTATATTAGAGCGTCCTGAGGATGATAGAAGGATAGTATTATATAATTCATCATACAAATATGATGTATATCCTAGCTCTATAAATATTGGTGACAATATTATATTTGTAGGTACAGTGAATTTAGATGAAACTACAAAGGATATGTCAGATAGATTAATTGATAGAGCAATCGTTATAAATCTTCATAAACAAAAATTTATGGATTATTTTGAGCTTGAGAATAAGAGTGATAATGAAGTATTAATATGCAAGGATAGCAAGGCATACCAATCAATGAAAAAGAAAATCCCTGCAGATTATATAACTAAGCTTTATGAACAAGAAATCCAATTCTTAGATGATTTGCATGAAATCCTTCAGGAATTAAATTCATCTAAGGGTGTTTCATATAGAAATCTAAAAAAGATTACTACTTATTTAATTCAAAGTCCTGAAGAAGATAAGGAATTCTCAAGAGAATTAGCGTTCGACTTAATTTTTAAACAAACAATATTGAAAAAGGTAAATGGCTATGACCCAAGTGTTGTTAAGCTTATCGGCAAAATAGGAGATAACAATCAAATAACTGATAGTGTTTTATTAGATTTATTTAAGAAGCACCATGAGGTATCTGATTTTAAGGAATCTATTAATGAATTAAGAAGAAAGATTAAGGAATACGAAAATTATGGCTTCACGCGCTAATGTAATTACAATTGGTAAAAGAAAAATTTCAATCGATGATTGTATTAATAGTACAAATGATTATGTTTTTACTCTTGAGGAATATAATAAGGAAAATATTGCTGTTAGTGGTAATTATAAGGTTGAAATTCAAAATGAGAATTGCCAATACATACCAATTGATAAAAAAGTAAGCCTAAATGAGTTCGCCTATGTTCCTGGATTTTGGGGGATTCGATTTAAAATAAATAATAAGGTATTTGAAAGATATTTTTTAGTTATTCCTCCTCAAAATGTAGGCTTTGATGGCTTGATGGCAATCAGAGAGGTTATTGAATTTATAGCACCTGGATTAAGTTTTAATTTATCTTCCTCATATTTTAATGACATTTGTATTGGTAGTATGATGAGTAATGTTATTAAAATTAAAAGTAATATTTTGACATCTAGGGTTCAAGAAATAATAAATAATTTAAACTTAATTATTAATGAGCCTATTATGGCTTTAGAAAAATCAATTGCATTTAATAGCTACGAGGGTAGACAAAACGCTAAAACTATTAAGAAAAACATTTCGAATTATAAAAACGGATATTACAATTTAAAGAGTGTAGAGAATCTAAATTGTATTGAAAATTCTTATATTTACTATTTACTTCTAGGCTTAAAAACTCAATGTAATTCAATTGCTAATTATATTGATATGGAAATGAAAAAATATCAAATAAGAATAGAAGAATTAAAAATAGACTTTACTAAAACAAAAAATAAATATTTTTCATCCTTAATTGAATCGTATCAAAAGGAATTAGAAAATAATAGTAATATGTTTGCTAAAATAAATATGATTTCTACTAAGGTTAGCTCAGGAATTATGCAATTTAGTAGATGTGGTATTACAATTGATGCTAAGCAAATTACAGCTAAATTCATGAAAAATAAAAGCTATAAATACATTTTAGATTTACACACATTATTAAATGCTGAAAGCGTAAGCTTCTTATTTAATAAGGATTCAAAGGGAAATGTTTTAGGCTTTAAGCCAACACCTGAATTATTTGAATTATATAATTATGTGCTAATTAAGGACATTCTACTTAAAAAAGGCTATGAGCAATTGCTTGTTGATGAAAATCAAAAAAGCTTTGTTTCTACATTTTATAAAGATCAAGTTAAGGTTGAGGTTTCTTACAATATTAAGGTTAAAAATGTGAAGTCAGTTCCTGAGGATTATTCTGGTATTGTTTCTATAAATTCTAGGCATGATACTCCGGATTTAATTATAAGCAGATATGATAATGAGCAAATAACCAAAAGTATAGTTATAGATTCTAAATGTAGAACCTCTAAAAATATATTGGAAAATGAAGGACTATTGGATCAGTTTAGAGATTATTATCAACTTAAATATAAGTCTTATATAGGAAATAAAATCAATCATAAATTTAATATTGAAAATGTTGTATGCTTATATCCATTAGATAATGATAATCAAATTATTGAAAGCGATATAGAGCCAATTACTTATATAGGC
>JAZQVB010000185.1:0-11527 GCA_045631605.1 Anaeroplasma sp. | reverse complement strand
AGTAAAATAAATAGAAGAATTAAAATGTTTTTAATGATAATATTTATAATATTTTCGATTTTAACTTTGTGTGGAATTTTATAAAATAAACCTTTAAGGATATAACTTAAAGGCTTTATTTTTAAATAAAGTAAATTGTGTGATTTTTAAATATATATTGCTATATTATAAATATGATTTTATAATATAGGAATAACATAAAAGGTGGGATTATTTATGATTAGATTATTAAAATATTTTCGTCCGTATTATTGGCTTTATGTAATATTAATATTCTTACTTGTATATTTACAGGTTAGTGCAGAGCTAAAAATGCCTGATTTATTAACTAATATCTTAAATGAGGCTGGTATTATTTCAGCATATCGACAAGCTGGTATTCCTGTTTTAGATAGCACGGTGCAAGCAGCAAAGGAAGAAATTATTAATTCTGGTTTAATGATGTTAATGTATGCTTGCTTCTCAATACTATCAAACATAGTAACAGCATATTTAGCCTCAAGAATTGCTGCTGGGTATTCTCATGATATTAGAAAAGAGATATATAAAAAGGTTCAAAGCATGTCTTTAACTGATATTGATAGTTTTTCTACATCAAGCTTAATTACAAGAACAACTAATGACGTTACTCAAACTCAAATGGTTATTGTAATGGTATTAAGAATTGCCTTATCAGCTCCTATAATGGCTGTTAAGGGTATTATTAATGCTTCTAAGCAGGCGTCTAATTCGGGATTAAATTATTTAGTTATTGCAGGTGTAGTAGCCTTATCAATACTTATTACATCGCTTTTCATTACTGTATTTCCTAAATTCAAGCAAATTCAAAGAAATACAGATGATTTGAATTTAGTAACTAGAGAAAATTTATCAGGTATTAGAGTTGTTAGGGCGAACAATGCTCAAGAATATGAGGAAGAAAAATTTGCCGCTGTTAATAATAGATTAACTAAAACTAATGTTTTTGTTAATAGAACAATATCATTAATGGATCCAGGTATGAGAATGATTATGAATATGACATCGCTTGGTATTTTATGGGTAGGAGCATATGCAATTAACGATAAGAAACTATTGATAGGTGATGTTTTTGGATTCCAGCAATATACAATGATGATTTGCATGGCATTTATGCAATTAATTATGATATTTATTATGGTGCCTCGTGGTCAGGTTTCTGCAAATAGAATATTTGAGGTATTAAATACAAAATCTACAGTTATAGATCCAGCTGAAGGTAAGGTAGGAAGTGAAATTGGTACTGTAGAATTTAAAAATGTTTCATTTTCCTATCCAAATTCAGATGAGCCGGTAATTCAGGATATTTCATTTAAAATTAATTATGGCGAAACATTAGCTATTATTGGATCTACAGGTAGTGGTAAATCTACAATATTAAACTTATTAAACAGATTTTATGACCCTACATCTGGTGATATTTTAGTTGATGGAGTTAATATTAAGGAATATAAGCAAAATGATTTAAGAGCTAAAATTGGATTTATACCACAAAAATCTAATTTATTTATTGGGTCAATTAAAAGTAATTTAATGTTTGGTAATTCAAATCCTACTAATGAGGATATTGATAGAGCACTTATGGTATCTCAAGCGTACGAATTTGTTTCAAATCTAAATGATGGAATTGATTCTTGGGTTGCTCAAGGAGGTTCTAATTTTAGTGGTGGACAAAAGCAACGCCTTTGTATCGCTCGTGCAATAATTAAAAAGCCTGAGATTTATGCATTTGATGATTCATTTAGTGCCTTAGATTTGAAAACGGATAGAATGCTAAGAGACGCACTTAAAAATGATACTCATAAGGCAACAAATATTATTGTTGCCCAAAGAATAGGAACTATTATGGATGCTGATAAGATTATAGTTCTTGAGAATGGTAAAATTGCAGGTATGGGAACACATAAGGAGCTATTAGATAGCTGTATTGTTTACCAAGAAATTGCTTATTCACAATTACCAAAGGAGGAGCTATAGTATGCATGGAAGAAGAATGTCTAATGCTAAGGCTAAGAATTTTAAAGGCTCATTTTTAAAGTTATTTAAACTTCTTAAGCCTTATAAGGTATATGTATTTTTAGCTGTTTTCTTAAGCTTTATCGCATCGGTTTGTTCAATATTTGGTCCTAAAACATTAGGTAAAATTACAGAGGCATGTTATCAACCACAAATAGATTTTGCTTATATTACTAAAATAGGTATAACATTAATAGGTATTTATTGTATTTCAGCAATATCACATTATTTCTGTGGCTTTATTATGACGGGAGTAACCCAAAGAGTTTGTAATAAGCTAAGAAGGGATGTATCTATCAAAATAAACAAAATACCTTTAGCTTATTTTGATAGAACGTCATATGGTGAAATTTTAAGTAGAGTAACAAATGATATAGATACAGTAGGCCAAAACCTAAATCAAAGTGCTACTCAAATTATTTCATCACTTACAACATTTATTGGTGTATTTATAATGATGCTGACATTATCACCATTAATGACATTAATTCCATTAGTATCTATTCCATTATCATTTGTTTCAATGATATGTGTTGTTAAGGTATCTCAGCCTCATTTTAAGGCTCAGCAAAGAAATTTAGGCAAGCTTAATGGGCATATCGAGGAAGCTTATAGTGGTCATTTAATTATTAAATCATTTAATCAAGAAGATAATAAAATGGAAGAATATACAGTATTAAATGATGAGCTTGAAAAGAGTGCATGGAAAAGCCAATTTTTAAGTGGCTTAATGATGCCACTAACAAGATTCGTTGGTGACTTATCTTATGTTTGTATTTGTATTATTGGTGGCATTCAAATTGTACTTGGTAACTTTGGATTAGAATATATTCAAATGTTTATTCAATATACAAGAATGTTTAATCAGCCAGTTCAACAATTAGGACAAATTGCAAATGTATTACAATCTTGCGCTGCAGCTGCCGAAAGAGTATTTGAATTCCTTGAATTGGAGGAATTAAAGGAAGAAATAACAACTAATAAAATCGATAAAAATGATGTTGTTGGTAATGTTGAATTTAAAGACGTTAATTTTGGTTATTATCCTGATAAGCAAATCATATACAACTTTAATTGTAATGTTAAGGCAGGTCAAAAGGTTGCGATTGTTGGACCTACAGGTGCAGGTAAAACCACTATGGTAAATTTACTTATGAGATTTTATGAGGTTGATAGTGGTAGTATTTTAATTGATGGAATAAATACAACAGATATTAAAAGAGAAAATGTTGCCTCATTATTCGGAATGGTATTACAGGATACATGGTTATTTGAAGGAACATTAAGAGATAATTTGAAATTTGGTAATAAGGATGCTACAGATGAGGAAATATGGGAGGCATTAAAGGCAAGCCATATGGATCATTTTGTAAAATCATTACCTGAAGGATTAGATTATAAATTAGATGAAAATGCTAGTATATCACAAGGACAAAAGCAATTGCTAACAATCGCAAGAGCGATGATAGAAAATGCTCCTATGCTAATACTAGATGAAGCTACATCAAGTGTAGATACAAGAACAGAGGTATTAATTCAAAATGCAATGGATAATCTAATGCATGAAAGAACAAGCTTTGTTATAGCACATAGATTATCAACAATAAAAAATGCTGATATTATATTAGTTATGAATCATGGCAATATAATAGAGCAAGGTAATCATAATGAATTAATGAAGCTCAATGGATTCTATACTAATTTATATAATTCGCAATTTTCTGAATAAAATAAAACGGATGTGAAAAACAACAGATTTTGAAAATCTATTTTCACATCCCTTTTTTTCTTAATATAAGCAAATGAATATGCCGGTCCATTGTAGGATACATCCAAGTAAAACGAAGAAGTGCCAAATAAAATGTGAGCCCTTAATCTTCATTCCAAATGGAATCATGCCTAATGTGTAGGCAATACCACCAAATAAAATAAAGCTTAAAAGTACACGCTCTGTATTAATCCATTCAGGGATGAATAATATGCCGGCCCATCCTATTAAAAAGTATAGAATATAATTTAATATTTTAACCTTGCCAGGACCAAATATTGCCACCATTGTAATTCCTAATATAATTAGGCTCCATTGAATACAGAATAATATAATACCTAATGTATTCCCTAAATATATAAGGAATAATGGAGCATAGGTGCCACCAATTAATAGATATATACAACTATAATCAAATCTTCTCCATAATCTCTTTACCTTAGATTCAGATTTAAAAGCGTGATATAGGCAGCTCATTATCATTGTTAAGAACATGCTGATACCATAAACTAATGATGCAATAAGCATAAGAGGGCTAGTTGATTTTATAATCATTATTATTAAAACGTAAATAGCTATTAATGCTCCTACGCCATGAGTAATAGAATTGCCAATTTCCTCAAGTATTGTTCTTTTAGGTGGCTCGTTAGCATTTATATTTTTTTCTTTTTTGTTAGATATTATAATTGGTTTATTAAGAATTGTATTTTGCATAATCATTTCTCCTTTAGGTTACTTATATTTTATTATTCAAATTAAAAAAGGTAAACCTAATGGAAAATAACTGATTTTAGAGTGAGAAAATATAATTCTCTACATTAAAATATTATTCTACTAGTAGTAGAAGTAAAAGAAAAACGCCACAAAAGTGGCGATTATCTTACTTTACATATAATTTATGAGCATATACCTCAGCTTCAGTTGTTAATTCGATTTTTAATTTCTTAAATACACTCGCATCAACCTGAGATAGGATTACAGTACTATGAGCTTGGCAATATGCTAAATTTTTAAGCTGCTTAATTGCTAAATCTGCAAGTGGATTTGTTGTTGCTGATATTGCAAGAGCAATTAATATTTCATCTGAATGTAATCTAGGATTATGATTACCTAAATTATCTATTTTAATTTTAGAAATAGGCTCAATGATTGTTGGTGATAATAAAACTAAGTCATCATTAATTCCAGCTAAATGCTTAAGTGCATTTAATAATAATGCTGCTGGTGCAGAAAGAAGATCTGATGTTTTAGATGTAACAATCGTTCCATCATCAAGCTCCATAGCCATAGATACAGTGTTTGTTTGCTCACCCTTTAATATTGCAGCCTCTACACATTTTCTATCCTTAACACCGATTTCTAAATGACGCATAAGAAGAGCTATTTTATCTACAGTATCTTGCTTGATTTTACCATTTCTTAATTCAACTAATGCATTTAGATATCTTCTAATAATTTCATTTTTAGATGCATTTCTAGCTGCATCCTCATCGCATATAGCGAAGCCTGCCATATTAACACCCATATCAGTAGGTGATTTATAAGGAGACTCTCCATAAATAGCTTCAAACATTGATTTTAATACTGGGAAGATTTCGACATCTCTATTATAATTAACAGTTAATTCATTATAAGCCTCTAAATGATAAGGGTCAATCATATTAACATCATTTAAATCAGCTGTTGCAGCCTCATAAGCTAGATTTACTGGGTGCTTAAGTGGAATATTCCAAATAGGGAATGTTTCATATTTAGCATATCCGGCCTTAATGCCACGCTTATGCTCGTGATATAATTGAGATAAGCATGTAGCCATCTTACCGCTACCTGGACCAGGTGCTGTAATAACTACAATTGGTCTAGTTGTTTCGATATATTCATTTTTACCAAATCCGTTATCACTAATTATATTATTAATATCATGAGGATAACCATTTATAGTATAGTGAACATATGTTTTAATTCCTAACATGTTTAATCTATCCTTAAACGATTCAACCTGAGGAATTGCTTGATATTGAGTAATACATACAGAGCCAACATATAATCTAGCCTCTCTGAAGGCGTCGATTAATCTTAAAACCTCGTTTTGATAGTTTATACCATTATCACCACGAATTTTATTTTTTTGTATATCTAAAGAGCTGATTGTAATAACAACCTCAACCTTTTCCTTTAATGTTAATAGCATTTTAAGCTTTGAATCAGGTAAGAAACCTGGTAAAACTCTAGAAGCATGTAGGTCATCGAAAAGCTTCCCACCGAATTCTAGATATAATTTATTTCCAAATTGAGAAACACGTTTAAGTATGTTTTCAGATTGTAATTTTAAGTATTTATCATTATCAAATGCTAACTTCATTTTATCACCGTCCTAAAAAATACATATCTAATTATATTATTTTATTAAAATACTTTCAATAGAAAAGAGGTTAATTTTATGAAATTAACACTAATAAAATTCTTTTAAAAATTATTTGACATCATAATATTATTTTGCTATAATACTATTGTTCGATAAATGGCCCTGTAGCCAAGTGGTAAGGCACGGCACTGCAACTGCCTGATCGTTGGTTCGAATCCGATCGGGGCCTCCAAATTTATCAAATATAAAGTCTAGATTTTATCTAGGCTTTTTTTCTTTCATAGAAGCATATGAACTTTAATCGGAAAATAGTTTTTAATCATTAAAAACTATTATATTTTGCAATATAGTAGTATAATTACTATGTGTAGATAATAAAGATTACTTTATATAAGTGAGGAGATAAAATGAATTATTTAAAGCTAGAAAATGTAGGAAAGGAATATCGTACACAGGCTGGTAGCTTTAATGCATTAACTAATGTTAATTTTACTGCTGAAAAGGGCGAATTTGTTGTTATACTTGGACCGTCAGGTGCAGGTAAAACAACATTATTAAATCTTTTAGGTGGAATGGATGATGCAACTACTGGTAGTATTATTTTAGATGATGTTAATGTATCAAATCTTGATAAAAAGGGATTAACAGAATATAGAAGAGGCTGTGTAGGATTTGTATTTCAATTTTATAATTTAATGCCTAATTTAACTGCGTTAGAAAATGTTGAGCTTGCGACTGAAATTTGTAAGGACGCTTTAAATCCTAAGGATGTTATTAACGATGTTGGTCTATCTGGTAAGGAGCTATCATTCCCGGCTCAATTATCAGGAGGAGAACAACAAAGGGTAGCTATTGCAAGAGCGATTGCTAAGAATCCTAAATTACTTTTATGTGATGAGCCTACTGGCGCATTAGATTATAAAACAGGAAAGAATATATTAAGATTACTTTATGATGTATCTAAAAAGAATAATAAGCTTGTAATTATTGTAACTCATAATCAGGCATTAAAGGAAATGGCTGATAAGGTTATAACTATCAAAAATGGTATGATTGAAAATATTATACTAAATCAAACACCAAAGCCTATTGAGGAAATAGAATGGTAGCGAAGGCACAACTTAAGGCATCATTAAGATTATATTTAAAGCATATTTCAAGATTTATAACAATCATGTGTATTGTTATAGTAAGTGTTGGATTTATGAGTGGTATAGGTGAGGTTGAAAATAAATTAATAGCCTCAAATAATTATTACTATGATGAATATAATCTAGCTGATATTAATATTAAAAGTAAATCAAGCTTTGGCTTTTCTGCAAATGATATTAATTTGATTAAGGAAGCCTATGGAGAGGATAATGTTAATACTGCTATTTGCTATGATGTGGAAAATGAAAATGAAATTACAAGATTATATTGCTCTAATTTAGATTCAAGCATTAATAAATTAGAAATTATTGAAGGCTCAATGCCGAGTAATTCATTAGAGGTTGTAGTAGAACGCTCTACTAAAAAAATAAAGAGCTATAATATAGGCGATAAGGTATCTATAAATAATATTGAATATACTGTATCAGGAATAGTATTTAATTCCTTATATACAAATGTAGATAAGGAGCCTAGCTATTTAGATCCTGATAGATATATAACAAATGTAATCTATATTAACATGAGTACAGCATTTATTACAACTGATATATTCATAACGCTTGAGAATAGAGATGTATTTAATTCATTAAGCGCTGAATATAACGATTTATTAGATATTGAAAAGGATAAAATAAAAAATATATTAAATCCGGAAAATATTGAAATATTAACGCTTAATGAAAATCTAGGTATCGCTGGAATAGATTTTTATAGTGAGAAAATAAGCTTAATAAGTATTATATTTGTTGTTTTCTTTTTGCTTGTAACATTACTTGTTGTTTATTCAACAATGGTAAGATTATTAGATGAGGAAAGACAACAGCTTGCATGTCAAAAAACATTAGGATATAATGATTTTTCTATTATTGGGAAATACATATCATTTGTATTTTCCGCAACTATAGTAGGTGGCCTAGCTGCGTTCCCTGTAGGTAATATATTAACTAAACTAATTTATATTAGTATGGAGGCTTTATATATTACAGGACCATATGTTAAGTCTACAGATAATACATATTTTTATATTGTTTTAGCTATAGTTTCATTGGCAACAACATTATTAATATTAATAACTGCGTTATTATCTATTAATAAAAAGCCTGCAGAGCTATTAATGCCTAAGCAGGCTAAGGTTGGTCATAAGGTATTTACTGAAAAACTACCTTTTATATGGAATAGATTAAGCTTTAAATATAAATCTACTATAAGAAATGTATTTTTATTTAAAAGTAGATTTTTAATGACAGTTGTTTCAATTATTGGCTCATCAGTTTTGGTTCTAGCTGGTATGGGTTTATTAGATAATACAATTAAGGAGGAGCTTACATCACCTACAATTAAGTTAATTGCGATTGCGGTAATATGCTTCTCTGCAGTATTATCATTATTAGTAATTTATAATATTATTAATATAAATATAAGTGAAAGAAACAGAGAAATAGCTACACTAATGGTATTAGGATATCAGCCAAATGAGGTTTGTGGTTATATTTATAGAGAGATATATACAATGAGTTTTATAGGTACAATATTAGGTATACCTTTTGGTATTTGGTTTATGAATTTTGCCTTTGATTTGATTGATTTTGGTAAGGTATCTAATATAAATTGGTGGACATGGATATTAGGACCAATTATAACTTTATCATTTACAGTTATTTCATCACTTACATTACGTAAGAAAATATTAAATGTAAATATGAATGAATCATTAAAGTCTATAGAATAAAAATAAAGCTGAGTGTCTTCAGCTTTATTTTTATATGTTAGTATTATTTTTTATTAGGCTTACAAATGAGTTGTATATTTCAACAGGGCTTATATATGAAAATAATATAATAGAGCCGATTATTAAAGCTAATGTAAATGTAAGCTTAAGTAATATTTTATTTCTTTTATAATTTTCTACAGTAATTCGTCTAGTATATTTAGTATAGAATTCATCGCTAGTCTTTATATAGTATTCAAAAGTATCATTACCCTTAAATAGCCAAATTAAATATACTGCAATATTTACACCAGGAATAATTAGGATAAGGAAGTTTATTATCATTTTTATATTAAATACAATGAAGTATATTAATACAGGAATAAATATTATCATTGAAGCGAAGAATGATAATAATTTAACTGCTTCATTTTGGATTAAATATACAAATGGCTTATTATTAATCCCCAGGGTTATAATGAAATTAAATAATGCTTTACCAAATGTAGTATCATAACTAGCTAATATTTGGTTAAAATATTTAGTGTACATAACAAATGAGCAGATGAAGACAAATAGCCTACATAGTTTATTTATGAATCTTAATACCTTATATTGCTTATTATGGTTTAAGGCATAGATGGTTTTAAATAGGAATGTTAGGGTTATTGTTGTGGCTATTTGTAATATTGTCATTGCCATTAATAAATCAAATGAGCTTGAGCTTAAAATGATTTTTGTTATCAATGTATATAAGCATGTTAGAAAACAAAATGATATATGTATATGCCTACGTTGAATTGAAGGAAGCTTCATTTTCCTTGCAGGAATAGGCTTTTCTTTAATAATTATTGAATTATTTATCTTATCCTCAAATAACATTTACATCACCATTTTGATTATAGCACAATTTAAATATTTATTTAAATAAATCATTGACTAATTAAGCATAAAATGTTGAAATTTTGCGGATTTTTTATTTAAAGGAGGAGAAGCATGTCAGGTACATTTTGGACTGTAATACCAGCAGTAGTCACTATTTTATTAGGACTAATAACTAAAAAAGTTAATTTATCATTAATTGTCGGGATAATAGTTGGTGTTTTAATGTATTCAGACTTTATTCCGTTAGTTTCAATAGAAACATTATTTAAAATAATGATTGAGGGAATAGGTTCTAGATTAGGAGTAGTAATATTTGTTATTATGCTTGGTATGTTTATTCATTTAATGAATAAAAGTGGAGCTACTAGAAAATATGGTGAATGGGCCAAAAGAAGGCTTAAGACTAAAAGATCATCATTATTATTTACATATCTTTTAGGTATATTAATATTTGTTGATGATTATTTTAATTGCTTAACAGTTGGTACTGTAATGAGACCAGTTACAGATAGAAATAATATTTCTCGAGCTAAGCTAGCATATATTATTGATACAACTGCGGCTCCTATCTGTATGATAGCTCCAATTTCAAGCTGGGCTGCGGCAGTTTCATCATCTTTACCTGAATCAAGTAATATTGATGGCTTTTCTTTATTTTTAAAGACTATCCCTGCAAATTATTATTCATTATTATCAATAGTTATGGTGATAATGATGATTATTCTTAATTTTGATTATGGTACAATGAAAAAGCATGATAATATGAATAATATTGTAATAGAGGATGTCGAAGAAAAAACAGAAGCTAATGGTAAGGTATATGACTTAATTTTACCTGTTGTTTTCCTAATAATTTCATGTGTATTTGCGATGCTATATACTGGTGGTATATTTGATGGTGCAAATATAATTGACGCCTTTAAGGATTGCGATGCGATATTAAGCTTGTGCATTGGTGGCTTCTTAACACTAATATTTATTATGCTTTTATATATTCCTCGTAAAATTGTATTATTTGATGATTTTTTTGAAAGTATTTCAGAAGGATTTAAAAACATGGTTCCTTCAATAATTATATTATGCTTAGCGTGGACTTTATCTGATTTATGTGGTGAAAGTTATTTAAACATTGGTTCATTTGTAAAGGGTGTAATTAATGAATATGATATTCAATTAGAATTCCTACCAGTTATATTTTTTATCTTCGCGATAGGGTTATCATTTTCGACTGGTACATCATGGGGCTCATTTGCTATATTAATACCTATGGCAGTATTAATATTAGGTGATTCAAATGAGCAAATATTAGTAATGTCAACTGCGGCTGTATTATCAGGCTGTGTATGTGGTGATCATTTATCACCTATATCAGATACAACAATCTTGTCATCAACTGGTGCGGATTGTAATCATTTAGTTCATGTTCAAACTCAAGCTCCATATGGCTTGACTGTTGCGAGTGTATCGGTTTTAGGATATTTAATAGCGGGTGCTACTAATTATCTAGTCGGTTTAGGAGTATCTATAGTAATGCTAATAGTATTTTTAATAATAATGAAATTTTATAGTTTTAAGAATGTTGTAAGGTAGTCTACATTTTGTAGGCTATTTTTTT
>JAZQVB010000184.1:0-1833 GCA_045631605.1 Anaeroplasma sp. | reverse complement strand
GGCAGCGCAAAATGTCTGTAAATAAGAAAGCTGATGATTGAAAATTAGATCATCAGCTTTTTTGTATGTTCCGCATAATTATGCGCTAAATTAATTGAATGGTATAAAAAGACATAGCCGGGATTAGGCTTGAAAGGAATTAGAAATGTATAATAAAGTTATTAGAAGAAAGCTCAAGGATAGATTGATTAAGTTAGATAATAGACAATTAAAGCTATTCTATGGAATACTGGTGCACTATTGGGTGAAAAACAAATATTTCATAAGTGACCAGAACTTTTTGAATCTCTGGTGCGAGCTGAATAAGCTTTGCTATGAAGTGGACGAAAGCTTCCCTGATCCTTATGATGACCGCGAATTACTGAAATCATTTTGTCAGGCACATCCGTATTATTTTATAGACATACTCGAGCCCGGGCTTATCACGGATCTATTTTGTGAGTACTTGGACGACCGCCTAGATGTTCTTGCTACTATTGCAGATAAACTCACCACGGGAGATTTATGGGCTTCGTATGAGTACTCGAATAAGGCATTAGGGCTCAATGAAGATGTTGATGAATTGGTCGTAGAATCGTTGGAGCATTTGAAGACTTATGAAAAATCCGGGCGGTAAAAAATTATTATAATAATTTAATATTGATACATTAGTTGACAAGTTAAAAATGATATGAATTGATTAAGTTTTCTACTTGTCAACTAATGTATATAATAATGATTAAATTATATATTTTTTACTCCCCCTATTTTCTCAACTTTTAATATATGTATATAAAAATATATTTAAATAAATAATTATAATAATCTTTTATATAATACTTTTTATCTCCATACTTGTGCTTCTCCACCTGTCAATGCCCCCTGAACCACAGCCCAGCCAGTCGTTCAATTTTTGAACGACTATTTTATTTTTATTATATTTACTCAAGAATATAACTGCTATATTTACTATAGAATTTGCTAGAAAGCTTTAGCTTTATAGCAATAAATATTATTAATTAATTTTATTATTTAATATTATTATTTATTATTATTTATGTTCAGTTTCTGCCCCGAATAAGTTCAATAATTCAACCACTATGATTTAAAAATTGAACTATGATCTTTTGATAATTGAACCGTATTCGTTCAATAATTTGACTATTGATTTTATATTTATATAAGATAAGCCCGCGCTCAACACGCGGGCTATATCTATTAAAACGAGAATCCTTCAAATTTGCGTTTCGGCAAACGGTCTTCGAGGTCTTGGTTATAATCTTTAGGCTCTACATCATCACTTGTATTAGCATTCAACTCAAAGTCATTATATAACTTCTCAAATGCCACCGGATCAAACTTAAAGTATCTCTTCTTAGGCATCCCATGATATTTGATCTTAATAATACCATAGTCCTCAAGTTCTTTACATGCTACAAGCTGCTGATGCTTACTGAGCCCGGAGTTATAATAGATATTCTCAACAGTACTATAGAACCATCCACCCTGCTGAAGCTCGTTCCGGTCTTTCCAATATGTATATTCAGAATAGATCTCGGATAGCATCACAGCAGTGTTTAAGTTGAACTTTCTGATAAACGGTCTAGGGACTCTGATAAAATCGCTTTCGAACATCTTGTCTAATTTATTCTTCATATTTTAAAATATAAGCAGGCTTTAGATTTTATAAATAGATATAATTATCCCACTTACCCTTTCAAAATATAATACAATAAAATGTTTTTATTTCATTTTAGTACCAAATCTAACATTTGCAAACATTGTACTAATTTTCGTCCCAAAGGGCTTACAAAAGGCTTAAAACACGACATAATTATAGCATTAGAAAAAACT
>JAZQVB010000183.1:0-2872 GCA_045631605.1 Anaeroplasma sp. | reverse complement strand
AGGACTAAATCTAAGCTTTGTGTAAGGGTTAGTAACATATTAATATATCAAACAGATATTACTCTTTACGATAAAAATAATATTAATATTGACGATGTTTTAGAAAATTATTTATAAAAAACACTTGATTTAACATAATTTATATTGTAAAATGCGATTATGTCGAAAATCGACATAATTTTTAGGAGGTTATAATATGAGTATAAAAATTATTACTGATTCAGCATCAGATATTACACAAGAATTAGCTGAAAGGCTAGGAATTACTGTTTTACCAATTACTGTTACATTTAATTCAGAGGAATATTATGATAATGTAACATTAACAACAAATGAATATTATGAAAAGTTAATAGAAAGTGATGTGTTACCTAAAACAAGTCAAATCACACCATATACATATATTAATGCATTTGAAGAAGCGTTGAAGGAAAATAATTATGTTATTTGCATAACATTATCAAAATATTTATCAGGCTGCTACCAAAGTGCGATGATGGCAAAGGATCAAATAGATAATCCTAATATTTTTGTAGTAGACAGTATGAATGTTGCAGTAGGTGAGAAAATTGTAGTAGAGCTTGCACACAGATTAGTTTTAGAGGGTTATTCAGCATCAGATATTGCAAAAACATTAGAAGAAGCAGTAAAAAAAGTAAGACTAGTTGCCTTATTAGACACATTAGAATATTTAAAAAAGGGTGGAAGAATTTCATCTACTGTCGCTTTTGTAGGTAATTTATTATCAATTAAGCCTGTAGTTGAGGTTGATACTGGTCAGGTTAAGATGCTTGGGAAGGCTAGAGGATCGAAAGCTGCGAATAATATGCTAAAAGAAATAATTAATACTAAGGGTGATATTGATTTCGATATGCCTTATGGCTTAGCGTATAGTGGATTAGATGATACCTTATTAAAAAAATACGTTAAGGATAATAGCGACTTGTATACACAATGTGATAAAGAGATTCCTATTACTCAAATTGGTTGTACAATAGGTACTCATGTGGGACCGGGAGCTATTGCTGTTGCTTTTTTTGCTAAAAATAATAATTGATATTTTTATTTTAGCTTGAATAGTATATAATCTTTATAGGGTGATACTATGCAAGAATTAAAAATTAAAGGAATATATAGACATTTTAAAGGTGATTATTATTTAGTAGAGGATACAGCTTTAGATAGTGAAACTAATGAAGTAGTAGTAATTTATAGAAAATTATATGATGATTGTACATTATGGGTAAGACCTCTTAATATGTTTTTAAGTGAGGTTGATAAGGAAAAATACCCAAATGTCGAACAAAAATACAGATTTGAATTACAAAAAATAGAAAGTGTAACGAAAAATAGAAAATAATTTTCACAAAATGCTCCCGATTTTACACAAAACTGTATAAAGATATTGAAAAATGATATATTTCTATTGGGTTGTCTTCTTCTTTATTTTCATATTGGGAAAAGATACTGGGTGGTGCCGGTATCTTTTTCTTTTTTTTATTTTAATTTGTTGTATAATAGATAATAGTAGAAGGATGGTGATATAGGTGAGGAACACGAAAAATATTAGTAAAATATTATTTATAATTATTCAAGTAATAGTAGGAATTATTATTGTTGCTAGCTTAGTTTTATTACCTTTTACACCAAATGACGAGGGTAGATCAAGATTAATATTTAATGCCACGATGGCATTTGTATTATTAGTATTAACATTAATTCCCTCTATAATGGAAAAAACATGGAAAATTGATATTCCGCCATTTATGGAAACTATATTTTTGTTCTTTTCAACACTAGCATTTTTATTTGGTGAAATATTTGATTTTTATTTAACATTCAAATGGTGGGACAGCATGCTTCACTTCCTAACAGGAGCGGCAATAGCGTGTGGTGGCTTCACTATTATAAATTATTATAATACAAGTAATAATTCAAAATCACTTTCTCAAATGGGAGCTAAATTTGCCTGTGTATTTGTAATATGCTTTACACTAGCCTGTGGTACAATTTGGGAGATTGTTGAATTTATTGCAGATACAATTAATGGAACAAATATGCAAAGATATATGGATAGCATATCAAATGAGGTATATATTGGTAGAAATGCCTTGCTTGATACGATGAAAGATTTAGTATTAGACTTTCTAGGGGGATTAATATTAACTATTTTAGGGTATATTGATATTATTAAGCATAACGGAAGACTTATTGGAAAGCTAAATGTCCAAAAGAAGGATTAATTAAAAAATCCTGTAAAACTATTGAAGTTTACAGGTTTTTTTTGTTTATTATAGTAATTTTAGAATTTTTATTTTTAGCACAAAAATCAAATATAAGTATTAACAACGCTATAAGTATAGTAGTAATGCCCACACCTAAATCTATTAGTAATGATACTCTTAGTGAGCCTTCCTTAAATAAATATATCAATGGTTCAATAATATTATTGGCTTCGATTAAAGCGTTCGTTTTTAAATAATGAGCAATAAAAACTATAAGCAATAAAGGTATTGCTGAAAGCGATAAAAACATAAATTTCTTTTTTTTATTTTTAGCACCAAGCTTGATATAAAAATAATCACCTACGAAAATTGCGATGGCGAAGGTAATACTAGGAAGTCCAATATAGTTATGGAAAATCACCCATAAAATTATTGATAGAATTGTTGCTGATAATATACCTACAATACCACGAAAATATCTATTAGGAGTATTATCATCAATAGTAACAACTTGTAATTTATTAATGTTATTCGTGTTTAATCTAGCATAAGTCCCTTTATGATAAATAATTTCACTATCTATAATATTTTCATTACCCATTGGACACATAGATAAATCAACATTATTATCCTTTAGATATTTATAA
>JAZQVB010000182.1:0-1496 GCA_045631605.1 Anaeroplasma sp. | reverse complement strand
ATATAATCTCTACTTGTTAAATCATTTATAGATATCTTTTGCTTAGCAATAGTATTTTCAATAGATACAATTAAATCTCTATATTCAATAGCCTTTTCATATTCAGTATTAAGGCTAGCAATCATCATCTTATCCTTTAGTGATTTAATAACATCATCAGCATCTCCATTTAGGAATGTAGCTATTTTGTTTTTATATTCTGTATAATCGATCTTTTCCTTTATAATACAAGGTCCTAGGCACTGATTCATATGATAATATAAGCAGGCCTTATTAGGTATATTATGACATTTTCTTAAAGGGTAAATTCTATTTAATAAATCAATTGTATTTCTTGCAGCCTTAACGTTTGGGTAAGGGCCAAAATACCTTGCTGCACCCCTTCTTCTTTTATTTCTTGTTACTATTAGCCTTGGATGCATTTCATTAGTTAAGGCTATATATGGATATGTTTTATCATCCGTAAGCATAATATTATACTTAGGGTCATACTCCTTAATCATGTTAATTTCTAATACGAATGCCTCAAGCTCACTTGATGTAATAACATAATTAAAATCAACTATTTCACTTACAAGCTTAGTAGTTTTCGCATTATGGGCACCATGAAAATAGCTTCTAACTCTATTTTTCAGGTTTTTAGCCTTACCAACATATATAATTTTACCATTTTTATCAAGCATTTGATAACAGCCAGGGCTATCAGGTAAAAGCTTAAGCTTTTCATCTATCAATCCCATAATATCACACTCCAAAGCTATTTTGTTATATCATAATATATACAATGATATAAATTACCATTGTATTCTATATCCTCCTCGAAGGATATTCTTTGCATATTACATTTCTCCATTACTCTTTTACTTGCAGTATTTTGCTCAAAGAAGCCACATCGAACTGTATTATATCCTAAATTAAATAACTCATTAATACATTCCTTAAGGATTTCAGTACAATATCCTTTATTTTGATGCTTAGGGCTAATTACATAGCCTAATTCAATTCTATCCTCAGTTATATCTACCTGATTAATAAATCCTATTAATTCCTCATTTAAATATGCTCCGTAAAAGAATATATTTTCATTATTAGTTAATTTAATAAAGCGCTCATGCATTTTCACAACTTCACTATCGTCTTTAAATTTTGGAAGCATATAATATCTAGATACACTACTATCACATACTATGTTTTTAAAATCATTAAAGCTTTCAGCATTAATTGGCTTTAATATTAATCTTTCTGTATTAATTACTAATCTTCTCATAACCTATCTATTAAATCCTTTAAATATATCTTAGCTGTATTAATTTTATCATTTATCCATAATGTTGGGTAGTGCGAATTTATTCTTTTTAACCTTTTTAGCTGTCTTTTACTAATAATTAGCTTTTCCTGCTCCTTTTTCAAGGAATAATCATTAAATTTTAAAATTAATTTTATTGTATCTGCATTACCTAATGTAGAGGCAATAAAATCTATAGCTAATACTATAA
>JAZQVB010000181.1:0-2238 GCA_045631605.1 Anaeroplasma sp. | reverse complement strand
GTCTTCCTAAGCCCGCTTGGCCTCCGACTTCATAGACGTACTTATATTGGTGCGTTACCTGGTAGAATTTTAAAGGGTATGAAGGATGCAGGTACTGTTAATCCAGTATTCCTACTTGATGAAATTGATAAGATGACTGCTGATTATAGAGGAGACCCTGCGGCAGCAATGCTAGAGGTATTAGATCCTGAGCAAAATAAATTCTTCTCAGATAATTATTTAGAGGAGCCATATGATTTATCACAAGTAATGTTTATTACAACTGCTAATGATTTATCAAATATTCCAGGTCCATTACGCGACAGAATGGAAATTATTGAATTATCAAGCTACACAGAAATTGAAAAGTTCAATATTGGATTTAAGCATTTATTACCTCGTCAAATTGTAGAACATGGTTTAAAGCCAGAACAAATTACAATTACTGACGATGCAATGTATGCAATTATTCAAAATTATACTAGAGAAGCTGGTGTACGTGAATTAAATCGTATGATTGCAGGATTATGCCGTAAGACTGTAAGAAAGATTTTAACTGATAAAGTTGAAAATGTTACTGTTACAGTTGATAATTTAACAGATTTCTTAGGTAAGGTTAAGTTTACAAACAATAAGAATCGTGGATTAAATCAAGTAGGTGTAGTTACAGGATTAGCTTATACATCATTTGGTGGAGATACATTAGATATCGAGGTTACAACATATCCTGGTAAGGGTGGACTAGTATTAACTGGTAAGCTTGGTGATGTTATGAAGGAAAGTGCTCAAGCAGCATTCTCATATGTAAAATCACACGCTAATGATTATGGAATTTCTCAAGAATTCTTAGAGAAAAATGATATTCATATTCATGTTCCAGAGGGAGCGGTGCCTAAGGATGGCCCATCAGCTGGTGTTACATTAACAACTGCGTTAGTTTCTGCATTAACTAATAAGCCTGTTGATTGTCATATTGGTATGACAGGAGAAATTACTTTAAGAGGCTCAGTGCTTGCGATTGGTGGCTTAAGAGAAAAATCAATTGCTGCACATAGAAGTGGTCTTAAGAAGATTTTTATTCCACAAGAAAATGAAAGAGATATTGAAGATATTCCAGAAGAGGTAAGAGCAGTATTAACGGTTAAACCTGTTTCTCATATTTCTGAAATTTTAGATGAAATATTTAAATAATGATTTAAATGGCCAAATTTGGCCATTTTTTCATTTGACATCTATAAATAATATTTATATAATTGAAATACCTATAAATTATATTTATTAGAGGTGGACTATGATTGATACAAGATTAACAACATTAATCACTCTAATGGAAGAAAAAAGCTATACTAACACGGCTTTAAAATTGAATTTTACACAGCCTGCAATTACCCATCATATTAAGTCCCTTGAAAAGGAATATGAGATAACCTTATTTAAGGACGCAAAGAATTTTGAGCTTACATCCTCAGGTAAGATTTTGCTTGAATATGCTAGAATATCTAAGATTAGATATGAACAGCTATGCGATATTATAGGGACTGCTGAAAACTCAGTTCATAATAAAATTGGTGTTACAGAAATGCTTACCCCTTCTATTATTAATAGTGGTTTAATGGAGGATATTAATAACGCATTAAATAAATTTAATATATTTACATTCCCATTTAATATTATCGAAGAAAAACTATTAGAGGGTGAGCTTGATGTTGCATTAGTAGATAGTAGCTTCGATAGTCAAATATTTAATAGCCTATATTTATATTCAAATAAGATAGTATTAGTAGTTAAAAAGGATGGTAAATTTTCTAAACAAAGAATAACAAGGGATATCCTTTTAAACTCTACATTAATCATGCCAAACTCAGACAGTGTCTTTTATAAGACTGTTAGACAGGCCATTCGTGATAAAAATTTACGTATTAGAGATAACATGATACTAGAAACTAATAATCCAGATTTAATGATAAAATTAATTGAAAAAACTGATGGTATTGGCTTTATGTATGAGGATGTTGCTCATGAATATGTAAAAAATGATAAAGTAAAAATAGTAGAGCTATTAAACTTTAAGCCTAGCCAAAATGTATATTTAATTTATAATAGATTATCAATTTTACATGATGATGCTGCGAAATTAATAGATAACCTAAAAAGATTTGGTGAATAACATGCTAAATATATTATATGAAGATAATCATGTTATAGTAGTCGTTAAGCCAAAGGGTATTTTATCTCAAGCTGATAGCTCAGGTAAAATGG
>JAZQVB010000180.1:0-5331 GCA_045631605.1 Anaeroplasma sp. | reverse complement strand
AATGAAAGAATTATTCCCAGAAAATCATGTTGAATATTTCATTTCTTACTATGATTATTATCAACCAGAAGCCTATGTAGTATCTTCGGATACTTATATTAAAAAGGATTCATCAATCAATGAAGAAATTGACGAATTAAGACATAGTGCGACTGCATCATTAATTGATTATAAAGATGTGATAGTAGTTGCGTCTGTTTCATGTATCTATGGTATAGGTGACCCAGAAGATTATAAGGAAAGTATGATGAATCTTCGTGTGGGTGAGGAGTATAATCGTAAGAACTTATATCAAAGATTAGTTGAAATGCAATTTGAACGTAATGATTTTGATTTCAAAAGAGGTAGCTTTAGAGTCCGTGGTGATGTTTTAGAAATTATTCCAATTAATGAACATGCTAAGGGTGTTAGAGTTGAGTTTTTTGATGATGAAATAGAACGTATTAGAACATTTGATGTTACTACTGGTAATACTATTAGTGATGTTATGTTTGCTAATATATTTGCGGCAACTCACTTTGTTACGAATAAGGGTAAACTTGAGGAGGCTATTAGAAGAATTAAGGCTGAACTTAAGGAAACTATTCATAAATTTAATTTAGAAGGAAAGCCTTTAGAGGCAGAAAGAATCGAACAAAGAACAAAGTATGATATAGATATGCTTGAACAAACTGGATTTTGTAGTGGTGTAGAAAATTATTCAAGACATTTATCTTTAAGAAATGAAGGAGATACTCCTGCAACACTTATTGATTTTTTTCCAGATGATTTTTTACTTATCGTAGATGAATCTCATGTTACACTTCCACAAGTACGTGGAATGTATAATGGAGATAGACAACGTAAAATGAATCTTGTAAATTATGGATTTAGATTACCATCTGCTCTTGATAATAGACCTTTAAAAATCGATGAGTTTGAAGAAAAGTTAGATAAGGTATTATATGTATCTGCAACTCCAGGTGATTTTGAATCTGAATTTGATATTACAGAGCAAATTATTAGACCTACAGGATTATTAGATCCTGTAATTGAGATTAGACCAACATTAGGTCAGGTTGATGATATATATGCAGAAATATTAAAAAATGTTAAGAAAAACGAAAGAGTTTTAATAACAACCTTAACTATTAAAATGAGTGAGGATTTAACAGATTATTTAAAGAAGCTAGGATTAAAGGTGGCTTACCTACACTCAGAGATTAAGGCGTTAGAACGTCTTGAAATATTAAAAGATTTAAGAATGGGTAAATATGATGTATTAGTAGGTATTAATCTATTAAGAGAGGGATTAGATTTACCTGAGGTTTCCTTAGTTTGTATATTAGATGCTGATAAGCAGGGCTTTTTAAGATCTAATAGAAGCTTAATTCAAACTATAGGACGTGCAGCACGTAACGCTAGTGGTAGGGTTATAATGTATGCTGATACAGTTTCTGAAGCGATGGATAATGCGATTAAGGAAACAAAAAGACGTAGAGAAATACAAGAAAAATATAATGAGGCTAATGGTATTGTTCCAACAACTATTATTAAGGAAATACCAAAATCTATTACAATGAAAAAGGCTACTGATATTTCTAATTCAGCCGATATTAAGAAGAAAAAGCTTACTAAGGAAGAAAAGATTATTTTAATTAATGAATTAGAAGAGGAAATGAGAGCTTATGCAGCAGAATTAAATTTCGAGGCTGCAGCACAAATAAGAGATGCCATACTAGAGCTTAAGGCATCTAAATAGAGGTGATTGTATGTATTCAATTAGAGAGCTTTTTAAAATAGGAAATGGACCTTCATCATCACATACTATAGGTCCTAAGGAAGCAACTAAGGAATTTAAAAAAAGATATCCTGATTGTGATTATGTAATTGCAAAATTATATGGTTCATTAGCACTTACTGGTAAGGGACATTTAACGGATTATATTATTGTAGATACAATGATGCCAATTCCATGTAAGGTCGAATTTGATATTTTAACTGAGCAGCCACATCCTAATACATTAGTATTAGAAGGATATAAAAATAATGAATTAGTAGGCATTATGAAGGTATATTCTGTTGGTGGTGGTGCAATTAAAATTGAGGGTGACCCTGATAGAGCATTAGAGGAAATTTATCCTTTAACTAAATTTAAGGATATTGCTCATCACTGTAAGGACTATAAATTAAGATTATGTGATTATGTTGATGAAATTGAGGGTGAAGGCTTTACTGATTACATCGAAAATATTTATAATGTAATGCAAGCAAGCATTAATAGAGGTATAAGTACGAAGGGTGTAATTCCTGGTAAGCTTCAAATTAAGAGAAAGGCTAATTATTTATACTACCAAAAAACACCTGCAAATATGGAGACTATGGAGGTTAGACGCCGTAAGGCTGTAGCCTATGCATATGCCGTAAGTGAGGAGAATGCATCTGGTGGTGAAATTGTTACTGCCCCTACATGTGGGGCATCAGGAGTATTACCAGCATGTATTAAATATGCTGAGGAAACTGGAAGATTTACTCATGATGAAATAATTGCAGGCTTAAAAACAGCAGGATTAATTGGCAATTTAGTTAAGAAAAATGGTTCCATTTCTGGTGCAGAGGCTGGATGTCAGGCTGAGGTTGGTACTGCCTGCTCAATGGCAGCAGCATTTCTTGTTGAAATTCAGCATGGCTCAATCGAGCAAATTGAATCGGCTGCTGAAATAGCTTTAGAGCATCATTTAGGATTAACATGTGATCCAATTGAAGGTTACGTTCAAATTCCTTGTATTGAAAGAAATGCCGTTGCGGCATTACGTGCGTTAGATGCAGCTAATTTATCAAGCTATTTAAATAATGCTGATTCAAAAATATCATTTGATTTAGTAGTAGAAACAATGCTAGACACAGGTAAGGATTTATCTTATAGATATAGAGAAACATCTGAGGGTGGATTAGCTAAGAAGTTTAGGTAATGTTATGGAAGTAGGAAAAACATATAAGGTTAAAATTGAAGGCTATGATGTTAATGGATACGGAGTAGCTCATATTGATAATAAGGTAGTTTTTGTTGAGGGTGCCTGTAAGGATGAGGTAGTTATCGCTAAAATTACTAGCCCACATAAAAAATATGCCTTTGCAGTATGCGAAAGAATATTAGAGCAATCAAATGATAGAATTACACCAGCTTGTCCATATTTTGAGCTTTGTGGTGGATGTGATTTAATGCATATTGATTACAATGTTGAAAAACAAATTAAGGAAAATAAGGTTAAGCAAACCTTAAAAGCGTTTAAGGATGCTAAATATAATAATATTATTTCTAATGATAAAATTCATGGCTATAGAAATAAGGTTATGATCCCATTTACTATAGATGAGGATGGTGACACTTTATATGGATTTTATGAAAAAAACAGTCATGATATTATATCAATAGATAAATGCTTAATATCAGATGATAAAACAAATGATATTATGCGTTTTATATGTAGATATTTAAGTATTTTCCATATATCTATATATGATGAAACCACACATACAGGATTATTTAAGGAGGTAATGATTCGTCATACAGCTTTAAATGAATATATGGTAGTTTTAATTACAACTAAGGACTATGATTTTACTAATTTAGTTAATTATTTAAATAATGAATTCCCAGAAATTAAATCAATTTATTTAAATATTAATAGCGTTAAAACTAATGTAGTACTATCAAATGAATTTAAGCTATTATCTGGTAATAAAACAATAATAGAGGAGATATTAGGTCTTAAATTTAATGTTTCACCTTCATCATTTATGCAGGTGAATCATGACCAATGCGAAAATTTATATTCCGAAGCTTTAAGAATGGCAAAACTAAATAAGAATATGAATGTTATTGATGCATACTGTGGTATGGGAAGTATAACATTAAATATAGCTAAGGATGTTAATCATGTGTATGGAATTGAAATTGTTGATGCAGCAATACAAAATGCCAATACCAATAAAGAATTAAATAATATTTCAAACGCAACATTTATTAGTGGTAAATGTGAAGATGAAATAAAGAAACTAGTAAATAAAGAAAAAATAGATGTTATTTTCTTTGACCCTCCTCGTAAGGGCTGTGACATTGAATTCTTAAAAACAGTAATTGAAATGAAAATACCAACAATTGTATACATATCATGTAATGTAGCAACTCAAGCAAGAGATCTAAAAATACTTGAGGATAATGGATACGAGGTATTAGAAGTAACTGCATGTGATTTATTCCCTAGAACAAGCCACGTCGAAGTCGTGACTATGTTAGAACTAAAAACGGACAAAAATAAGTAAAAAAAGTATAAAATTAGGGTTAGAAGGCCAAAAATGAGCTTTCTAACCTTATTTTTTTGCCTTATTTATTCACGAGAACATCCTATTTATTAAAATCCAAAATTTTTGAAAATTGGTTTAGCTCGGTCTACTGAACAAATGAAAAATGGCTTATTAGAGATGTTTTTGAAAATAATTACATCTAAGGTCGTATGTATCAAAATGAACTAGATAAGATATGTTCACTAGCTATCAACCATGGGTCGATAGTAAAACCAGTGAACAAATGACTAGAATCTACAAAAAATGTAGATTTTTTTATTATGTATATTCAAAAAATTCAAAAATGCCCAAGAATTCCAGGGTTTTGTCAAATGTACTGATAGTTGGCAAGAAATTGCTAAAGATTTAGGATACAAAAAATGAGAGAATTTGATTTGTATGCACCAATGTGTGCTTGGTTAGAAACATATATTAAGCATAAATACAAAGGATATGAAGTTATAGTTCAAGATACTCATTCAATTACATTAGATAAAGCATTAAGAAATATTAACATTCAAAATGATTTAGCTGTTGGGTTAGATATCCAAATAGATGTGTTGGGTGTTGCTAAAAGAGGTGATATTGTTAAATTATTTTTTATTGAAGCTAAAATAACACCGCTATGCTTAAGAGATTTAGGTCAATTATGGGCTTATTGCAAATTGATTGATCCGGAAGAGGCCTTTTTATTATCATCAAAAACTATGGGTTCCTTAAATAAAATATTAAATGTACTTTCTAGAGAAGATTTGTTAGATTTTGGTAATGGAAGAAAAATAAAAAAAATGAAAGTTGGAATTTGGGATGTTAGTACAAATTCACCTAATATGTTGAAAATGATACCTTAAATGAAAGGTATCATTTCAGAGTGATGACAAAAGGTGCTTTTATAAGTACCTTTTTCTTTTTATCCACAATTTAAAGATAAAAAAAAGACTTTTCCGAAGAAAAATCTTAAATAAGTCATTATACTAGTAGCCCTCTTATGAAGTATTCTAGCTA
>JAZQVB010000179.1:0-6204 GCA_045631605.1 Anaeroplasma sp. | reverse complement strand
TCCTGGTCAAGTTCCAAATCCAATCAATTTACCTAATACATGTTTCTTTAAAAATAGATGTGAAAAATGTATAGCAAAATGTGATGACTCTTACCCTAGTGAAGTAAAATTAACTGATACACACGTTGTTTCATGTTACTTATATAATGAAGGAGTAAATGATGATGGAAAATAAGACTAATTTAATCTTAGAAGTTAAAAATCTTCAAAAACATTTCCCTATTGAAAAAAGCTTTTTAGGTAAAACATTATCAACTTTAAAAGCTGTTGATAACGTATCATTTAAGTTAGAAAAAGGTAAAACAATTGGTGTAGTTGGTGAATCTGGTTGTGGTAAGACTACATTAGGTAGAACTGTATTACAGCTTTATGATACAACTGGTGGTAAATCATTATATTATGGTCATACTCTTTATGATTTTATGCCTAACTATTATATTAATGATTTAAAATCATTATCAGCAAATGCAGATAAGCTAGCTTCAATTGTTAATACATTAGAAGCTTTGAAATGTGAAGAATTAAATGAATATAATGAATTATTATCATTAAATTTATCATTTACATTAAATGATTATAATGAAGGATTAAATAAGCTTAATGATTTATTAAAAAGAATTAATAAAAAGGAAAATGAAGTTTTATATAGTAAAGTTTCATCTGCAGTTAAGAATATTTCAAGTTTAATAAATGTATTAAATAATGCTTCTTGCTGTAGCGGTGCATTAATTTTAGGTGATGCAAGTAAAGCTATGAGCTTATTAATTGATTTAGTTAGAGCTAAACATGGTTATTCTAAGTATACTGAAAATGAAGGATTAGCAAATAGAATTAATATTCTTAATAATGAATTAGAAGAATTAAAGAATAATATTGAAAAATGTAATTTATTTAATGACTTAGAATCAAGAATTGAAACAGGATTAGATTTAGCTAGATTAACTAAGAAGGAATTACGTTCATTAAGAACTGAAATTCAATTAATTTTCCAAGACCCTTATTCATCATTACCACCAAGAATGACTGTAGGTGCTATTTTATCAGAGGCAGTTATGGTTCATGGTATTGTACCTAAGGATAAGGTTAAGGAGCATATCCATGATATTATGGAAAAATGTGGTTTACAGCCACAATATTACGATCGCTATCCACATGAATTCTCTGGTGGTCAACGTCAAAGAATCTGTATAGCACGTGCATTAGCTGTAAATCCAAAGCTTGTAATATGTGATGAGCCAGTAAGTGCTCTTGATGTATCTATTCAAGCTCAAATTATTAACCTATTAAAGGATTTACAACGTGAATTAGGATTAACATATATGTTCATTTCACATGACCTATCTGTTGTTAAATATATTACTGATAGTATTGTTGTTATGTATTTAGGTAATATGATGGAAATTGGTGATACTGATGATATCTTTAATAATCCATTACATCCATATACAAAGGCATTATTCTCAGCAGTACCTAATCCCGACCCTGATAATAAGATGGAAAGAATTATGCTTGAGGGTGATATCCCATCAGCAGCTAATCCACCTAAGGGCTGTAAGTTCCATACACGATGTAAGGAGTGTATGAGTGTATGTCAGCTATATGCTCCAAAGCATATTGAATATGAAAATAACCATGTTGTAGCATGCCATTTATACGACAAAGAGGTTATGGCTGATTTAGAAAAATATAATCTAGAGCTAGAAGAGGCTAAGAGATTAGAGGCAGAAAAAATTGCTAATACTCCTGAAAAGACAAAGCTTCAAAAGGTTTTAGATAAAATTTTAAAATAATGAAAAAAGAAAAAAAAGAAAAATTCATTGATGATGGCCATACAATATTTAATATGGATATCGATGGATTTAAATGGCATGATATAAAGAAAAAAGAGTCAATCTATGTTGATAAGGATGATAAAAAATCAATAATTAAGGCAGCCTATAAAGCATATATACCTATGTTTTTAATGGTTGTTTTAGGATTTACTCTTGCAATGATATTAGTATATCTTTGGTTAAGATAACAAAAAAGGAGAACAAGGTTATGAAGAAGAAATTTAGAATTTTCTCTAGTGTAATAGCTCTTATATTTGTTTTAGTTCTTGCAGCGTGTGGTTCAGCTGATGGTGGACAAACTACTACAGCGCCTACGGAAACACCAACTACAACTACGCCAACAGCTACAACAACTCCAACTACTAAGCCTACTACAGGTAAGGTTGAATATGTTGTAGAGGTAAAGGCCGTTAGTGGTAAGCCTGTATCGGATATTCAAATCGGTGTATATTTAGATAAGAAATTAATTGCTGATGATTTTACAGGAATTGACGGTACGGCTACATTTAATTTAGAGCCTAACAAGTATACAATTAGAGCTTATGAAAGAGACGGATATATTATTTATGAACCATCTTTAACAACAACATTAACTGGTGGTACATATAATTTTACTTGTGATACAGAATTAATTGGCTATGAGGCTGATTATGGTCATTCATATGAATTAGGAGATGTAATGTATGATTTCACTGTTACAAATAGTGAAAATGAAGAATTAACATTATCTAATCTAATGCAAGAATATGATATGATTATGCTTAACTTCTGGTATGTTTCTTGTACATATTGTGTTCAAGAATTCCCAGCAATTGAGCAAGCCTATAACTCAACTTATATTGATGAGGATGGAAATGAAGCTAAATACTCTGATAAGGTAGCTATTTTAGCTATTAACCCAGGTATTCAAGATACAATGGCTGATGTTAAGAAGTTTAAAAATTCTTATTATGAAGCACCATTATCATTTGATTTCTGTATGGACTATGTATTTGGTAATAATGAGCCTGCATTAACTACAATGTTTAATGTTTCAGGGTTCCCAACTACAGTTGTAATTGATAAGTATGCAAATATTTCATATTTAGAATCAGGATATTGTACAGACCCTGAAAAGTGGTGTGGCTTATTTGATGAATATATTGCTGAGGATTATATTCCTGTATATTCTGGTAGTGTAAGTGAGGATGGTATTACAGGATGGGCTGAAAATCCATTTACTCCACTTTCATCAGATGAATTAGCTGCAGTAGCTTCTGGTACTAATTCAAATGGTACTAAGTTTAATGCTAATTTTATAAGCTACGATTCAACTGGTGATAAGTGTGCATTCCCTTGGTTAATTTCTGAGGATGGTAAATATTTAGTGCCATCTAATAGTGGATATAATTATTCATATTCAGTATTATTGTTAGAGGTTGAATTACAAGCAGGAGAAGTATTTACATTTGATTATTTTGCCTCAACTGAAACATATGATATTTTATATGTAATTGTTGAAAATTCAGTAGCTACATCAATTTCAGGACAAACTAGAGGTACTTTAGGTGTTGATGATGAGAATTGCTTTGCATATGTAGCTTTATATGATAGTACATATACAATCACGATTACTTACTTAAAAGATCAATCAACTCATACTGGTGATGATACTGTATATCTTGGTAATTTCCATATTGTTAATGAAAATGAAATTGATAAGCCTACTTATATTTTAAGAGAAGCATCTTATGGTGCGATAGATGATTTATTTGATAGATATCAATATTATGTAGATTATTATAAAGGTGCAGATGGTTACTATTATGTTGGTAACCCTGATGATGATGTTGAAGACCCATTATTATTAGTAGATTTAACTACTGGTTCTCATTGGAATCAATATTCATTATATGAATTAGCATTAAATGATAAGAATTATTTAAATATTAATGGTGTTGATTATTTTGACATTATAGAAAAATATGCAATTTATTGTGCATATTCAACTGTTGGTTATTCACCTGTTACAGATGAAATAATGGAAGCATTAAAAATCATTACTGCAGCTAAGGGTAGTGAATTTGCTGCTGATAATGAAAATCAATGGTTAGAGCTATGTGTATATTATTCAGCATATGCAATTGAAAATTTAACATCTCCAATCGTAGGTTTAGCACCATTTGATCCACTTCGATTTGATGAGGATAATACTGTGGTTGCTGAATTTGATAGAATTATCCTTCCAAGAGGTCTAATTGTATCATTAACAGTAAGTGAATCAGGTGTATATGGACTATATACGTCAGGTTCATTAAATACAATTATTTGGTTATGTGATGAATTAGGTAATGCAATAGACGAGCATGATGAATTACGTGCTGGTAGCCAATATGGATTTGATGAATTTGGAAATTTAATTCACAATCCAAATGCTTATTTATATGCATACTTAGAAGCAGGTAAGGAATATTTATTCAGAGTAGCATTTGACGATATGTATGAATTCAATACATTAACTGCTCATTTTGAGTATGTTGGTGAATATGCCGAAAAGCTAGTTGCTGCATCTCCAGGTGCATTTACATCATCTGATGATGAAATGACAGATATTATCTCAGGCAATTACGTTGATCCTATATTAGGTGATGATGGCTATTATCATGTTAAGGATTCAAATGCAACTGATACTCATTTATATTTCGATGCCGAATACGTATTAAAGGTGTTTGGTACTGATTATAAGGGTCTATTCTTCTATGAGAATGGAGAAATTGTTAACTCAGCATTTAACTTTACTACTGATGAATTTGGTGATTCAAGAGTAAATGAAAATGGTCAATGGTTAATTAGACAATTATATTATTATGATGAGCAAGGTAATACGATATTAGCAGATATGAATAATTTAGATTTCTCAAAATATGAATATTACGATTATATTGAAGTGGATGAGGATGGAAATTTCCACTATGTATATACTGACATGTATTATGTAGATGAAAATGGTGATCCAATATGCTTATATGATTTTACAGAAGCAGTAATTGCTTATGTTGAAGCTCATAAGATTACTGATAAGGAAAATCCACTTTATGGTTTAGTTTTAGTAAATGAAGAGTTTGCTTCAATTTTACAAATGCTAATGGATAAGTACACATTCGAGAATGTTGAGGATTCTTGGTTAAAAGTTTGCTATTACCTAGAATATGTAGGACCAAAAAATTTAGAATAATTATAAAAAATAGTGATAGGAGGAATTCAATAGAATTCTTCCTACCACATAATTTAAAAAAGGAGGACTCTTATGAAAAATAATAAAAATAAATTAGATAAAATATTTTTAATTATTACAAGTGTTCAAACTATTTTAATGGCTGTATTATTTATTTTGCAGGTATGTAGAATTTATTTTAGAGATTTAGAGATAGGAGAGCAAATATATACTAGACAATTGTGTGTAGAATATATTAAGCAAATATTAATTGTAATTATTATTTGGATAATATTAATTGTCGTATCTGGTATTTACTTTAATTTAAATAATAGCTATAAGCTAAAAAGAAGTAAGTCTACAAATATTTCAAAGCTTAATGCTTTACTTGCTATAGCTCCTGATTTTACTAATCCTGAGTTAAATAATGAATATCAAATAATAAAAAAAGAAAATAAAAAAAGAAAAATAGCTTGGATTATTAATATAGGTATTATTTCAATCTGTGCTATTATGGGCTTGTCTTATTTATTAAATCAAAATCATTTTGATGCTGAGGCAGCTTTAAATCCGCAAATTATTGATATGTGGATTTACTTATTACCATGGTGTATTATTTCGTTAATTTCTTTTGTTATTTGTACTATTTATGAAGAACTTAGTGCTAAAAATACAATTGAAATAGTTAAAGAAATAATTAAGCACGACGGTAAGCTTAATCGAGAAAATATCAAAAATAATAATAATAAAAAGATTAATATAATTAGAGGAATAGTACTAACTATTGCAGTTGCTTTAATCATAGTGGGCGTATTTAGTGGTGGAGCAAAGAATGTATTACTTAAGGCAATAGTAATTTGTACAGAATGTATAGGTCTAGGATAATATGTGGAATAAAATAAAGAATTTTTTCATAAAAATTAAACCATCTAAAAGAGGAATTATCCAATTATATGCCGCATTACTTCATAACGCAAATATGAAGGGCTTTATAACTGGAGAAATTTTTAAAGGTAACACAAAAACTGTTTGTGCACCTGGTTTAAATTGCTATTCCTGTCCTGGTGCTGTAGGTGCCTGCCCACTTGGTTCGCTACAAAACGCATTATATAATTCTAAAACAAAGCTACCTACATATGTAGTCGGTATAATTTTATTATATTGTATTATATTAGGTAG
>JAZQVB010000178.1:0-2367 GCA_045631605.1 Anaeroplasma sp. | reverse complement strand
TTGCCATTTTCTATATCCTCCTAAAATTTAATTTCTCTTCCTTCACTATCAACATTTAATGTAAATGAATAATTATTATCATCTGAACAATAGAAACTATAAGTAGATTCTGAAATTACAACAGATAAAATATCTACTAAGTCAGCATCTCCTCCAACTTCTAACTGTCCTTGCATCACTATATATTCACCTGCAGGCAATTCAGTTAATTTTTTTACATTTAATGATGTTATTAATGTATAATAACCGTAATCTGTTCGTTGTGAAGCACCAGTAATTGTATAATCATTAGTATCAAATACTAATGCCTTTAGGAAATTATCTTCTGACGTCACAGTTCCATCAGATTCTACTGTAATTTGTTTATCGCTTGTCTTAATTACTACATCACTAGAAACAAGCTCAATTGAATTGACGAATGCAACTTTGTTGCCGTCAGCATAATAAATTGGCTTACCTAATGTAATAGCTTCTACTGCATGCTTATATAAGTTAGGTTCACCTTTTGTTAATACTATATAACCATTTGTCATTTCTTTATCCTCCTTATTAGTTATATTTCTACTTAAATTATAATCTAGTATTAAAAACTATGTCAATAATTAATATAAACAAGTTGTCAATACTGAATCAATATCATCAAAAATAATATTATTGAAATTGTTTCTTAATGTTCTAAGCTCAACCTCAGATTGTACCATCATTTGCGATGTCGTAGTGCCAATATTGCCACTGCGAATTAAATCACGATAATTGTCTTTAGCTTCTCCAGTTGTGTCTACTGATCCATCTAGTTTTTGAGATGGTGAACCGTCTTCTGCCGTTGTACCTAAGCCAAAAGTATTTTGCTTTGATTTATTTGTAGTATTCATATTTGTATTAACTGATTCATGTTCTACCATTGAATAGTTCTCTATTGGATTGTATTCACTAAATAATGCATCATGTAAAACGTCCCAATTCTTTTGAAATTTATTGATTAATACCTTAGCAATCTTATCTAATACTGAAGCAGTATCATTATTGTTGCGTTCCATTAATCTATCGAATAATAAAGAAGTTTGCTTATCACCTGAATGTGATAAATAATATTCTAAATCAAATGTATTAAAATTATCACTAGTTAACCACTCCAGTGTATCAGTTGGCTTATTAACAAATATGTAATAAAAAATATTTCTATCTAAATGCTCAGTATCAAATTCAAATAAATCAATTATTTTCATCTTTGTCAGCCTCCTGTTCTTCTGGTGTATCTTCTAAAGCTTTCTTTTGAACCTCAACATCAAGCTGTTCTATATCATTATTAACTTTTTCAAGTGATGAATCACGTTCAACAGTAATATTGAAACCAAACATATTATTGACCTTTTCAAAATCTTCTTTCAACGTATCAATGACATCATCCATTTGTGGTGTGATTGTATAAATATCTGCATCTAATTCATTTTCATTTAGGCTTTCACGCTTCATATTGTAATTAGATGGTAAACCAATAGCCATGAAGAAAGAAGCTTTTAAATATTGCTTTAATTCAATTAATGCTTTTATATTTGTGCCTACTTCTTGACTAGAATATTGATAAGCTTTCATATACTCAAAAATAGGCTTAGATGCAATTGCTTTTAATTTATCACCAATTTCTAATGAATCAAATACTGTATTAATAGCATTCTTTACATCATCATTTTTGCCCTCATATAAATTAGACGTTCTTGTATTTATTGAGTTCCAATAAATAGATATGTCCATTGTTGCTAATAATGCAGCATAAAGAGTCACTAACTCATTGAAACCTTGATACATTGAATCACAACGAACTAAGATAGCATCTTTATCAAGCTCAAATGTCTTATTTAAAGTTAAATAAGGGTTCGCTACTGTTGAAATAGTTGGTATATAATACGCGTTTGGTTCTCCACCTAAATTGCCCTGAAAGCCATATACTTTGCCATCATCAGCCTTACCAACTGTCATATATCCAATATTAAATATAATAAACTTAATGTCTTTTTCTGGCATTGAATCGGGTAAATTGCCTATTTTAACGAGTTTTAAGACGTACCTATATAAATAACGATAATAGAAATTAAATAACCTTTTTCGCGATTTTACGAGGTTAAAAGCATTGATATCAACCTCTACATTAAATCTACTTATTGCCATTCTTATCATCTCCAATCTTATCAACAAGATCATCAATTACTTCATAGTCAGCCTTTAAATCTTCTTTTTCTTCATCTGATAATTTACCGTCCTTGATGTATCTAAAGAATTTGATTGTAAATTTGCCTACTAACCATAGAATATTAAATACTAATAGGCTTATAGATAAAATAGACTGAATATCTTGTAATGACACGATAA
>JAZQVB010000177.1:0-3147 GCA_045631605.1 Anaeroplasma sp. | reverse complement strand
AAGAGGGCATAAAGGAAGAAAAGCTTCTAAATGCAAAGAAAATGAAGGGATTAGGCTTAGATATTGAAACAATAATAAGTGTAACAGGCTTAACAAAGGAAGAAATAGAGAAGCTATAAATTAGGTAATTATAATAATTTTACTATTATTTATTATATTTCTTTTAATAACACTAAAATTGTGGTAAAATACATATGTATTTTATGAATTGGAGCTGAAATTATGACTAAATTAGAAGCAAGAGAAGCAAGAATTAAAACTATGCAAATATTATATGTTGTTGACTTTAATGATTTAAGCATTGAAGAAGCTATGGATATAGTATTAGATGGTGAAAATAATGAATTAGTTAATGATTATATAGATTTATATAAGAGAAATGAAATTAAGATTGATAGTATCATTTCTTCTGCTTTACATAATTATAGTCTATCTAGATTAAATTTAGTAGATAAGGCTATTATTAGACTTGCGACAGCTGAGCTATTAAATAAAGAAATTGATAAAAGAATTATTATTGATGAAGCATTAGAAATAACAAAGCTTTATACAGATCAAGGTGATCACAAGGCTGTTTCTTTCAATAATAAGCTATTAGATAATATAAGTAAAATAATTTAAGGAGTATGGTATGGGGAAGGAATATTTAACCGTTTCTGCCTTAACTAGATATATTAAATATAAATTTGACCACGACATTCACTTAGAAGAGGTATTATTACAAGGAGAAATATCTAATTTTAAGCATAATTCTCGTGGACATTTTTATTTCACTTTGAAGGATGAGGGGGCACAAATATCTGCAACTATGTTTGCACAATATGCTTCAAAGGTAAAATTTGAGCCTGCTGATGGTATGAAGGTATTCGTTAAGGGTACTGTAACAGTATATGAGCCATCTGGTACATATCAAATTAATGTAAAGGAAATAAAAAGTGATGGAATTGGTGATTTATATTTAGCATATGAAAAGCTTAAGGAGGAATTAAATAAAAAAGGATTATTTGATCCAATGCATAAAAAGCCATTACCTAGATTTCCTAAAACAATAGGTGTAATAACATCACCAACAGGTGCGGCAATACGAGATATCATTAACACAATATCTCGTAGATATCCATTATGTAATGTTATTTTATATCCTGCCATTGTTCAAGGTGATGATGCAAAGGATAATATTGCTGCTCAAATTAAAAAGGCTAATTTAGACAAGCTATGTGATGTTTTAATTGTAGGTAGAGGTGGAGGCTCAATTGAGGATTTATGGGCATTTAATGAGCCTGTAGTGGCATACGCAATATATGATAGTATTATACCTATTATTTCAGCTGTAGGTCATGAGGTAGATTTTACTATTGCTGATTTTGTTGCTGATATGAGAGCTGCAACACCAACGGCAGCTGCAGAGCTTGCAACTCCTAACATTGATGTTTTAAAACAAAATGTAAATTATTATGTAGATGCATATACAAAAAGAATGAAATTCATTTTTGAAAATACAAAGATGAAGCTTATGAATTATGATAAGAGATTAGATGCTAATAATCCTATTAATACTCTTAAGCATAAGCATCAAATTTTAGATTCATACAACGAAAGAATGAATATGCTAATTTATAGAATAATTGAAAATAAGAAGCATCAATTTGATATGAAAAAAAGCTATTTAGATTCTCTTAATCCACTTTCAATTATGGATAAGGGTTATTCTATAAGTAAGGTTAATGATAAGATAGTAACTGACGTTAATGAGGTTAAGGAAAATGACATTCTTACTACTCAAATGAAAAACGGAGTTATTTTATCTAAGGTATATGAGGTGAAGAAGAATGGAAAATAAAACATTTGAAGAATATATGAATGAGCTTGATTTAATATTAAAGGCTTTAGAAAATAAGGATATATCATTAGAGGAGGCTGTAAAGAATTATACAAATGGTCTTGAGCTTTCTAAAAAATGCTATGAAATATTAAGTACTAATGAAGCTTTAGTTGTTCAAAAAATGACAGAGGCTGGCTTAGTTACATTTAAGAAGGACTAAAATGAGATTAGATTTATATTTAGTCGAAAAGGGCTATTTTAATTCTAGAAATAAAGCTAAAAACGCTATTGATAATAACGCAGTGGCAGTAAATGGTAAGGTTATTTCTAAATCAAGTTTTGATGTATCTGAATATGATAAGGTTGAGGTAGTAGGTGAGGTGTGTCCATATGTATCAAGAGGTGGATATAAGCTTGAGGCTGCTATTAAGCAATTTTATTTAGATTTTAAAGGTAAAACTATAGTAGATATTGGAGCTTCTACAGGTGGTTTTACAGATTGTGCACTACAATTTGGAGCTAAAAGAGTTTATTCTATTGATGTAGGGACAAATCAATTAGATGAATCGCTTCTTGAAAATCCTAATGTAGTTTCACTTGAACAAACTAACATATTAGATATTGAATATTTCCCTGAAATTATAGATTATTTTGTTATGGATGTATCGTTTGTAAGTATTACACATTTACTTCCGGGCATTAGTAAATTTATAGATGATGAAAATGCATTAGTATGTTTAATTAAGCCTCAATTTGAGGTTGGTAAAAAGTATATGAAAAACGGAATTGTAAAGGATAGAACAGTACATATTTCTGTTATTGAAAAAATTGAAGCTGAGCTAAAGCTTTATGGCTTAGGTATTTCTAAATTAATACCATCTCCTATTTTAGGTGGAAGTGGTAATAAAGAATTCTTAGCTTTAATAAAGAAAAATGTTAAGAATAAAATCAATATCGTAGAGGTATGTAAATAGAGGTGTTTTGATGATTAAATCATTAAGTGTAAAAAATTTTGCGATAATAGAGGATTTAACTGTATCATTTGATAAGGGAATGACAGTTTTAACTGGTGAAACTGGTGCTGGTAAATCATTAATAATAGATACTATTTCATTATTACTAGGAGCTAGAGCTGATAGTGATATGATTAGATATAATTGTGATTTTGCATCTATTACAGGTATATTTACATATGATGATAGCTTCAATGATGTATTTACAAAATATAATATTCCTGTTAATTCTGAAATAATTATTCATAGAGAAATATATGATACAGCTAAAAATGTTATTAAAATTAATAACACTAATGTAACTCTTATAAT
>JAZQVB010000176.1:0-27786 GCA_045631605.1 Anaeroplasma sp. | reverse complement strand
GTTGCTGGGGCTGGATCTGTATAGTCATCGGCAGGAACATATACAGCTTGAACAGATGTAATTGATCCTGTTTTGGTAGACGTTATTCTTTCTTGTAATGCACCTACGTCAGTTGTAAGTGTTGGTTGGTAACCAACGGCTGATGGTGTTCTACCAAGTAACGCAGAAACTTCTGAACCTGCTTGAATAAATCTGAATATGTTATCAACGAATAATAACACGTCTTGATTTTGAACATCTCTAAAGTATTCAGCCATTGTAAGACCTGTTAGGGCAACACGCATACGTGCTCCAGGAGGCTCATTCATTTGTCCGAAGACCATGGCTGTTTTATTAATAACACCACTTTCACTCATTTCATGATATAAGTCATTACCCTCTCTTGTACGCTCTCCTACACCTGAGAAAACAGAAATACCACCATGCTCTTGAGCAACGTTATGAATTAATTCTTGAATTAATACTGTTTTACCTACACCGGCACCACCGAATAAACCGATTTTACCACCCTTAATATAAGGCGCTAAAAGGTCTACTACCTTAATACCAGTTTCTAATATTTCAACATTAGATGATAATTGATCTAGCTTAGGTGCATCCTTATGGATAGGCATTTTCTTTGCCTCAACATCACCTTTTCTATCAATTGGCTCACCTAATACATTAAATACTCTACCTAGAGTTTGAGGTCCTACAGGCACTGAAATTGGTCCACCTAACGCTTCAACCTTCATACCACGAACAAGTCCGTCTGTTGAATCCATCGCAATACAACGAACCTTTTTATTACCTATATGTAATGCAACCTCTAATGTTAAATTGATAGCAACTCCATTGTTTTCTTCCTTTGATATATTGATTAGTAATGCATCATTAATGCTTGGCATTACTCCATTATCAAATAATACGTCTACAACAGGTCCCTTTACTTCTACGACACGTCCAAACACTATTTGTCGCCTCCTATCGCATTAGCACCGCCAATAATATCTATTAGCTCGTTTGTAACAACGCTTTGGCGTGCTCTATTATATAATAATTGTAATTTATCTATTACCTCTTCAGCATTATCAGTAGCATTACGCATAGAATTCATTCTTGCTGAATGCTCTGATGTTTTAGCATCTAATATAATTCCATAAACTATATCCTGTATATACATTGGTAAAACTAAATCTAACGTTTTAGCTATTCCAGTTTCATATACATAATCTATGCTAGATGCTTCACCCTCAATTTTGCCGATAGGTAATAATTGTTGATATTTAATTTCTTGAGATAAGCTATTAATGTAATGATTATAAATCACTACAAGCTCATCGATTTCCTTTTGAATATATAAATCTATTAAAGACTTTGCAAGAGGTGCTATATCAGCAAATATAACATCATCTCTAACAAGCGTAGGCTTTTCTGTAAGTAATGGATATCCCATTTTCTTTAAATAATAAAATCCTTGCTTACCAATAGATGCAGTAATAATCTCATCCTTTGATTCATGTCTTTCATTAATTTTTTCAGTTAACGCCTTACAAATATTAGAATTATACGCACCAGCTAATCCTCTATCTGATGTAATAATTAAATAGCCTGTCTTCTTAATCTCTCTTTTAGCTAAAAGCGGATGCTCATAGTCTTCTCCAGCCTTTTCGACAACTTGAGATACTAATGAAGAAATTCCTGCCATAAAGTCCTTATACATTTTATAAGTTTTTTCAGCCTTTTTTACCTTAGATTGACTAACCATATACATGGCTTTGGTAATTTGGGCTGTGCTTCTTGTAGAATTTATTCTAGCTTTTACCTCACGTAAAGAGTTACCCATATAATCACTCCCTACATGAATCTTTTCTTAAATTCTAAAATATAGCTATCTAATTTTTCTGCCTCAGGTAAAACCTTTGTATTTCTAATTTCAGTAGCAATTTCAATACCCTTATCATTTGATTTCATATCACGATATAAATCCTCTTCAAATCTTTGAAGCTCTTCAATCTTGATATCATCTAAATGACCCTTAGTTAAGCAGTATAAAATAACTGCCTCCTCTTCCATTGCTAAAGTCTTATGTAAATCCTGCTTAAGGATTTCTTGTGTTCTCTTACCACGCTCTAGTCTAGCCTTTGTTGATGCATCTAAATCTGAACCAAATTGAGCAAATGATTCAAGCTCTCTATATGCTGCAAGGTCAAGACGAAGTGTACCTGATACCTTCTTAACTGCCTTAGTTTGAGCCGCACCACCAACACGTGATACAGATAAACCGGCATTAATTGCAGGTCTAATACCTTTATAAAAATAATCAGATTGTAAGAAAATTTGACCATCCGTAATTGAAATTACGTTTGTTGGAATATAAGCTGAAATATCACCAGCCTGTGTTTCGATGATTGGAAGTGCTGTAATACTTCCTCCACCCAATTCATCGTTAAGCTTAGCAGCACGCTCAAGTAATCTTGAATGTAGGTAGAATACATCACCAGGGTAAGCCTCACGTCCTGGTGGACGATGTAATAATAATGACATTTCACGATATGCAACCGCATGCTTAGATAGGTCATCATATACGATTAAAACGTCCTTACCTTGGAACATAAAATATTCAGCTAATGTCACACCTGAATATGGTGCTAAATATAGCATTGGCGCTGGAGATGATGCTGATGCTGAAATAATAATAGAATATTTCATCGCATCATTTTCCTTTAATGTTTCATATACATTTGAAACAGTAGATTCCTTTTGACCGATAGCAACGTAAATACAAATTACATCCTTACCCTTTTGATTTAAGATAGTATCTACTGCGATAGATGTCTTACCAGTTTGTCTATCACCGATAATAAGCTCTCTTTGTCCCTTACCAATAGGTACTAATGCATCTAATACCTTAATACCAGTTTGAAGTGGCTCATTAACAGCTTGACGATCCATTACACCTGTAGCCTTTACCTCAACAGGTCTGTATTTAGCCGCAGTAATATTCCCCATACCATCAATAGGCTGACCAAGAGAATTGATTACTCTACCAATAAATTCTTCTCCTACAGGAACCTCAAGAATTTTACCTGTACATTTTACAACGTCGCCTTCCTTAACCTTAGCACTATCACCAAGTAGAATAACACCGACGCAATCCTCTTCAAGATTTTGTACCATTCCGTAAACATCGTTAGGGAATTGTAATAATTCACTGGCCATAGCCTTATCAAGTCCGTGAACTAAGGCAATACCATCACCAACTTGAACTACATGGCCAATGTTTTCAGTTTGAATATCTTCCTTATAAGCCTTAATTTGTTGTTTAATAAGGCTTGAAATTTCAGATAAATTTATATTTGCCATAAATTATCCTTTCCTATAATGATTCCTTCATTTTTTCGATAGTAGACTTTAATGATATATCTAATGATTCTCCATTAGATATAATTTTTATACCACCGATTAATTCGGAATTTATAATATTTTCTATTTCTAACTTTTTACCTTGATATTTTACCTCAAGGGTATTTGTTAATTGTTCTAATTGTTTTTTTGTTAATTCCTTTGCACTTATAATTTGAATCTTAATAATATTCTTAACCTCTAATACAAGATTAGAATATTCTTGATATATAGCCTCTAAAAGAGATGCTCTATTGTGATCTATAACCACATATAAGAAATTAACAAAAGTTAAATCTAACGATTTATATACATTACCAATAATTTTCTTTTTTTCGTTAACATCAATAACAGGCGATGTAATAACATTATAAAAGTCCTTATTCTTTAATGTTTCAATAACAGTAACAAAAGATTGCGAAAATAAATCTAACTTATTTTCCTCTTGTGCTAAATCATAAAGTGCACGTGCATATTCTTTCTCTACCACTATTCATTAGCCCCCTTTAGAATATCATCAACGATATCTAAATACTTATCGTGACTAATTTCCTTAGAAACTATTTTCTCTGCAGCAGCAAAAGCGATATCAACAATTTCTTGTCTAATTTGCTTTTCCATACTCTTCTTTTCTTGCTCAAGCTCAATTTGAAGTCTTTCTAAACGATTCTTAGCATCCTCTTTAGCACCATTAATAATAGTGTCTCTTTTAATGTTTGCCTCACGTTCAGCAGTATCAAGCATATCCTTAATTTTAGACTTAGCATCTTCAAGCTCATGCTTCATTTGAGCTTCAATTTCAACCGCATTAGCCTTCGCAGTTTGTGCAGCCTCAAGCTCCTTATCAATTACTTGACGACGTGTTTCTAAAATATCTGTTACAGGCTTCCAAAAGAAGAATCTAACGACTACAAATAATATAATTGTGGCAGCTAATTGAATACCAATATCTGTTAAATCTGCAAGAGTAATATTAAAATTATTAGCAATTGGCCCTAAAGCCTCTTTAACTGTTGAGCTAATTAATTCTAATGCTTCTTCAATACTTAAAAACATAGTATTTGCCATCGCTACAAATGTAGCGTCCTTTCTTCAATTATACTAATAACATGATTGCGATAATGAAACCGTAAATACCTGTAGTTTCAGATACAGCTTGACCGATAAGCATTGTTGTTCTGATATCTCCAGCCATTTCAGGTTGACGTGCGATAGCGTCTACTGCATGTGCAGCTACATTACCTTCACCTAATGCCGCAGCAAAACCTGTGAATACAGCTAAACCTGCAGCTAAATATTTTAAGCCTTCACCAACAGAAATTCCTGCTTGAACAGCTTCTTCTAAAAACATTAATACGTTAGTTAAAATACTCATTAAATTCATAATTATTTCTCCTTATTATTTTGAATATATTTTTTCTTCATCCTTAATCTTCATAGATGTAAAGATAACAGACAGAATAACGAATACAGTTACCTGTATTGCACTGAAAGCTAAATCGAATAAAACATTAACAAATGGCATTGCAATTACAGAACCCCAGCCAAATGCCTTTTTAATTAATATCGATATAGCTGTACCACTTATTACGTTTCCAAATAAACGCATGCATAATGATAATGGTAATGAAAATTCACTCATTATGTTCATTGGAAGCATAATAGGAACAGGATCTAAAAATCCTTTTAAATAGCCCTTCACTCCTAGAGAAGTAATTCCTGTTATTTGAATTACTAGGAATGAACAGAATGCTAAGGTAAATGTTACCATGATATATCCTGTTGGATTATCTAGTAAAAATACCGCAGACGCATTTGAAAAGAAAATAAATATTACTAGTGTTAAAAACCAAGGTGAATATATTTTCCATTTACGCCCAATGTTTACCTTTATAAATCCATTAATTAAATCAACTATCCATATAAAAGGAACTAGCCATAATGGAGTTTTCTTTAAAGGATCAACTCTTTTAATTATAAAGGATAAAACAATAAATATAGCACATAATGCTGAAACGAGAATAAGCGAAGATCTCATTGCAGGCTTAAGTGTATATTCAAACAATATGCTCACTCTTTATGCACCTTCTCTCTAAATATAACTAAGCATGCTATAAACACTATTTTAATTGTAGTAAATCCTGCAAGTGTTAAAGCAATATTAATTATACCTTCTCTACTATTATCCTTATATCCAGATATGTACACAACTGCAGCAAGCACAGCAATTGTAACAATAGTTCTTACTAAAAACCATAATATACTAGATTTTTTAGGATTAAATACTTTACATTCTGGGTCAATTTTAGCAAATTTTGCAATTCTAGTAGTTTGTTTAACCATCATAGCGTGAACAAAGCACCCTAATGCAGCTCCTATTAGATAAAATTTACATCCTACACCACATAAATAAAGTATTAATGCTACTAATGCAACTATTCCAAAGGAAATAGGAATAGTGAAATAATTACTCTTTAGGTTTTGATTCATTTTTTCTTTCCTTTTCCTCCATCTTTAAAATATATAACAAATATGAAATAAACGTAAATAATCCCAAAAGCATTCCTAATACAGCTAGTAAAATTGGCCAAATAGATGCTTCATTTATTTTATAGCCTATAAAATAACCTACAAGAGCATATACCCCCATAGAAAATATACCTTGTGTTGCAAGTGAATATATTTTAGCGTATTTACTTAATTTCATTATTTAGTTCCGAATAAACGGTCTCCACAATCTCCAAGCCCTGGAACGATATAACCCTTCTCATTTAGCTTTTCATCTAATGCAGCTACGTAAATATCTACATCGGGATGATCGTTTTGAAGTGTCTTAATACCTTCAGGCGCAGCAACTAATCCTACATAACGAATATCCTTAACACCACGCTTCTTAAGCATAGCAATCGCTGCTGATGCACTACCACCAGTTGCAAGCATTGGATCTACTACTAACACGATTGATTCGTTAATTGATTCTGGGAATTTAGCATAGTATTCAACAGGCTCTAAGGTTTCTTCATCTCTATATAATCCGATAAATCCAACCTTAGCTGTAGGAATCATACCTCTAATTCCATCAACCATCCCTAATCCTGCACGTAGGATTGGTACAATTACTACCTCTGATGCCATTTCATATTGCTTTGTTTTACAAATAGGAGTTTCGATTTCAACCTCACGAAGTGGAAATTCTCTTGTAATTTCATAAGCCATTAAACCAGCTATTTCATTTACGTTTTGATAAAAATCCTTTGTCTTAGTTTCTTTTTTTCTTATATTTGTAATTTTATGCTTAATTAAAGAATGATTAAAAACATATACTGCCATTAGAATTCCTCCTCGTATTTTGTAATTTTATCAATTCTTCTTTGATGACGTTCGTTATTAGAAAATTCAGTATTAACCCAAATGTCTACTATTTCATTAGCTAAGGCAATACCAGTATATTTTGCTGATAAAGCTAAGCAATTTGTGTCATTATGCTCTCTTGTTAATAAAGCAGCATCCTTAGATCCTACTAAAGCGCATCTAACACCCTTTACCTTATTTGCAATAATTGACATACCAATACCAGTGTAGCAAATAACAATTCCCTTATCTGCAGCTCCTGTTTGAATATCCTTAGCAACTAAATAACCATAATCAGTATAATCACAGCTATCCTTTGTATAAGTGCCTTTGTCTATAACTGTATGACCATTAGCTTCTAAGTGCTTTATAACAGCATCCTTTAATTCTAAAGCTGAATGATCGCAACCAATAGAAATTTTCATATATTACTCCTTTTTAAACATTTTGTATTTCACTTTATTATTATACCAAACTTTTTATTTTAATAAAAGAAATATTGTGATTTTCACATACTTTTCGAAGAAAAAAGGATTATCAATCGATAATCCTCTTATAATTAATTTTATTCATTTTTAAATGATGCTACATCATTTAATTCAAACTTCTCTTCTTTTAAACCTTTAAATGTTACATTTTTAATATTAACATCATTTACATAAGAGAAAATTAATCCCTTACCCTTCATTGGATCTAAGAAATCCATCATTGCTGGAATACCAGATTTTGGATTTTCTGAATAACTAAATGTTACATTTTCAAGGCTAATTGATTTAATCGGTTGTTCAGGAAGACCAAAGAACGTACCTGCAGCAACATTTACATTATCACATACGATATCCTTGAAATTGAATTCTCCTAAATAAGGAGTTCTATCATCAACAGTAAGCTTTTCCTTAGTATAAACATACTCAGTATGTCCATCAGGGTCACAGTAATAGAACATATTAACAACAAGTGGTGTTAATACATCATCCATCTTAATATTTTCAAATGTAATTCCATCGATTACAGCGTCCTTACCTCTACCTCTACGTGTTTTAATACGTAAGCCTCTATCTGTTTGATTAAATAAGCATTGTGATACAATAATATTTTTAATACCACCAGACATTTCACTACCTAAAACGATTGCTCCATGGCCGAAGTTCATTGAACAGTTTCTAATGTTGAAATTCTCAGATGGCTTCTTATGCTTTCTACCCATGTAGATTTTACCAGCCTTAATAGCGATACAGTCGTCACCTACAGAGAAATAAACACCAATAATATCAACATTCTTACAAGATTCTGGGTCACATCCATCTGTATTTGGTGAATCCTTAGGGTTAATAAGCTTCATATCGATGAATTTTAAATCCTCAGAGAAGTATGGGTGTAAATTCCATGAAGGCGTATTTGTAAATGTTAAACCTTGAATTGCAATATTCTTACAATGATTTAAGAATAAGCCTCTTGGTCTCCATGCAATTCTACGAGTTCTAACATCAACCCACCAGTCACTATTTTGAGCATTACCATCAACGATACCTTCACCAATAATTGTTACATTTTCAACATTTACGCCTGTTACAATACTTGCAAAGCAGTCTAATGGGTTGCCCTCCCATGATCCTAGATTATATTCATCTAATTCATCAGATGTATAGATTACACCTGGTAAAATTGGATAATGATTTCTATCAATATCTCCTACTAATCTAGCTCCCTTTTCAAATTCGATAGTAATATTACTTCTTAAGAATAATGGAGCAGTATAATAATCTCCCTTAGGAATATATACTCTACCATTATCAGGACAAGCTAGAATTGTTGCCTGAAGAGCATTAGTATCAAGTGTAACACCATCACCCTTCGCACCAAATTTCTTAACATTTAAATATACATATTCATACTTTGTTGTAATTACTTCTGAATATGCCCCATCACCTTCAACCTTAATTTCATATGAAGTAGATGGCTTTAAATTATAAATTGAAAAAACATTAGAAGTTACTTTTTCCTTATATAATTCGTTATTAACAAATACATTATATTCGTTTGTAGTAACAATATCATTGTTTACAAGCTCAATAGTTGCACTTGTAGATGTAATTAATAAAACATTAAATTTCATACTATTCACTCCTAATTTGTTTATAATATTTTCTTCTTTGATACAAATTATAAATAACATTCTTACATAAAACAAAAATGCCATCGATAATTACATAACAAAATCCATATGTAATTGGTTCAATACCAATACCTTCTGTTGTACCAAAAAGGTCAATAACCAAGTTATATTTACTTAAAAATAATGTAACAAAATATAAAATAAATGAAACCACAATTGAATAGAAAAAATAAACAAAGAATGCTAAGAATCCTGTCATATTTATCATATTATACTTATATGTATTATTTCTTCTATTATTCATTAATATTACAATTTGCTTAATTGCATAATTACTTAAAATAGCAATTAAAAATGCTAAAATAACAATAATTAATAAGTCTGTATCTAAAACCTGAATAATGTCCGTTTCGTCTACGTTACTAAAATCAATACCTAGCCCAATTATACCAATTGCACCAAAGAAAACGGCAGCCGCAGCTGCCCAAAACTTTAGTGTTATTATAATAAGCCACGAAGGGATTTTAGAAAGCTTGTCAAGTTCATATGGATTAATATCCTTTATTTCTTCTTGTCTAGCTTTCTTACTCATTACATTTTTACCTTTTCGTAAGTTCTATCGTACTTAATGAAACCTAAAACGATACCAACAAGTGATGAAATAACTGAAATTGCAACAGAAGCTATAGATAAATATAGACTGTTCATAGGTACTTGATTACCACTCTTAGTAGGAATACCAACAACGTTAGCACCAACTTCCTTAACATAGTCATAAGTAACTACTTTGCCAGGATTTGCTGCCTCCCAGCTCTCATATACTGCTAAACCTTCGAAATATACAGCAATTGAATAAACATAGAAAGCACCAGCAACGATAATCAATAATGTTGTTAATGATGCTAAAATAACTGAACCTAAGTTTTTCTTACCCATTAAAGTAACTGCTGTAAAGATATTTAAAATACCTGAAAGCATTAATAAGAATAAAGCAATACCTGTAACGTCAAATGATAACTTATAGTTAATTACATTACCGTATTCGGGATTTGGAACAGTTTGACCATCTACAATAATATTAGCTTCACTACAAGAAGCACTTGTATAAACGATAGCTCCAATAACATCTGAGTGAATACCCATAAAGAAACCTAAGAATACACCAGGTACTGCAAGTAAAATACCTGCTAACTTCATGTCATTATATTTAAATGAACTGAAAAAGTCAAATACTAAGTTTTTAAGATATGTACCAAACATCTTAACAATTTTTAAGAAAATATTTTCTTTTTGAGGTACATCTTCATAACGATTATTATCCATAACATACCTCCTATCTAATTCTCTTAGTTGTTTCAATATCAAAGAAGTGAGCCTTCTTCATATCGAAACATACCTTAATATTTTCATCAGTAATAGGTTCTCTTGTATACACTTTTGAAATTGTATAAGTTGAACCAAATGTACCATAAATTAAAGTATAAGCACCTAAAAACTCTGTATAATCAACAGTAAAATCAACTACTGATTCTGGATTATTTTGAATATCTTCTGGATCAACTGTAATATATTCTGGTCTAATAGCCATTTTTACAGCCTTACCATAATAATTTCCTAAAATCTCAGTATGTCTTTGTGTTAACTTAAATTTATTACCATCTACATCAACGAAATATTGACCATTTACATCAATTTCACCATCAACAAAGTTCATAGGAGGTGTACCGATGAAGCCTGCAACGAATAAGTTTTCAGGATCGTCAAACATTTCCTTAGGTGTAGCAATTTGTTGAACATAGCCATCCTTCATAACTACAATTCTACTTGCTAATGTTAAAGCTTCAATTTGATCGTGTGTTACATATACGAATGTAGCATTTAATCTTTCATGAAGTTGCATTAATTCCTTACACATTGTACCACGTAATTTAGCATCTAGATTAGATAATGGTTCATCTAATAAGAATACTACTGGGTCACGAACGATAGCACGACCACAAGCAACACGTTGGCGTTGACCACCTGATAATTGCTTTGGCTTTCTATTTAAATAAGGAACTAATCCTAAAATTTCAGCAGCCTTCATAACTCTAGCATGAATCTCAACTGGATCTACCTTACGAATAGTTAATGAGAATGCCATGTTATGATAAACTGTCATATGTGCATATAATGCATAGTTTTGGAACACCATTGCGATATCTCTATCTTTAGGCGCTACGTTATTTACTTTTTTACCATTGATAATTAAATCACCAGAAGAAATTTCTTCTAAACCAGCGATCATACGAAGTGTAGTTGATTTTCCACATCCAGAAGGACCAGCAAGAACAATGAATTCTCCTTTTTGAATATCAATGTTGAAATCGTATACCGCATGGAAACCATTAGGATATACTTTATTTACATTTCTTAAAATTACATCTGAAGCCATATTCTTAACCCTCCTTATTTATTATTCTTTAAGCTTGCCATATAAGTACTTAACTTAACAGCTCTCTTGTAACCAATAATACCTGCTACAATAAAACAAATAGTCGAAATTACAAAGAATACAATTGCTATAATTCCTCTTAAATTACCATCTGATGGTAAGAAACTAATTGCAAACATTGATTTATTTGAGAAAGACTCAACAATTGTTTTACCTAAGAAACCTTTACTTTGGTTATATGATAATTTTTGTGCATCAGTTAATTCAGCAACATTGTGTAGAGCCACAAAATTACCATAGTGCTTAATTAATAATAATGGAATATAAAAAATTCTAGCTGCACACACTGCACCAAATACTAATTGTGCAATAGCGCCCTTCTTATTATAATTTTTAACCATTTCTGCTGCTAAGAAACCACCTAATAAAACAACAATGTTAATTAAGATGATAAAGATTACTTGCCAATCCTTAGGTTGAATACTATTTAAACAAATAAAAGCACCTAATAGACTTGAAATCATGGCTACTAAGCCTAATTTATATGATAAACCATTCACTCTATAACGCATCATCTCAGTATCATTTTTTGAATACTCTAAATCTGACATTTTATTAAGTGAATTGTTATTTTCGCGTTCATTAATCATTATTTTGCACCGCCCTTTCAATAACTTCTTGACGACGTTTTGCAGTCGATTTATATCTATAGATAGTATATACCATAACTATTAAAGACATAACACATACTAATCCGAAGATAGCTGCAGCAATATAGAAAGTTGATGCATTAATATCTGAAGCTGCTTCTAAAATTCTTGCATATCCACCTTTGTTCATGTAAGATACTGCATCTGAAGCACTTGTGTTCGGATTTATTAGTACCGAAACAATTTTAAGAATATCATTATGTTCATTAAACATTGATAATAAAGTGAAATTATCAATTAACATTTTTACTGAATATATAATAACTGCTAAAGGTGATACAACACCAATAACTAAGTTACTATTATAATAAATCTTTCTTGAATGATTACCAAATAAGAATAGTAATGCAACAAAACAAATTGATACTAATGAATAAACAATTAACGAATCGTTAAAATTATTCATTCCCTTATTAAAATTATAAACATATTGAGCATATGTTACACCTTCTTCAATTTCTACTGTATTAAAGAAATATTTAGGTAATGGTGTTGATAAAGTTTGTTCAAAGTCTTTTACATATTGTTCGTAGTGACTATCCATTATGCTCCAATAAGGATTTGTTGTATCAGTACTCCAGTTTGATAAACCAAATGATTTGCCTGTTGAGAAGAATGCAAATACGAATTCATTTTGAGGACCATCACTATAAATTGTATGGTTTGGTTCGAATTTTAAAACTCCCTTTTCAATTGCGTACGCAACATGAATATTTTGATATTGTGTCATAAAATAACAAGCAAATAAAACAACAAATGCTAAAATAACAATATACACTGCGATTAATAGCTTTGCATTTTTATCTAAAAATTTCATAAAAATTACCTCCTTTATAGGATATTATCCTGGATGTAGCTCAACGCTACATCCAAGATGAATATTTTAAATTATTTTACTTTTGAGCGTAAGAAGGAACTGCATTTAACTTATTAGCATAAGCATATAAGTAGATATCGATCTTTTCTTGCCATTGATCAAATACATCCTTATAAGAATAGTTTGTACTATTGCTTGTAACACCTAATGCAGCAGTTGAATCCTTAGTGAATGTACCTGTAGGATTTACAACGATTTGAACCCAACCCTTAGCTGTTGTTGCACACTTATCTGATTTCCAGAATGAAGTGATTGCATCATACTTAATAGAGTTATCTGTAGTAATACCAGGGTAACCTGCTGTAGGAACTGTAGTATCCCATGTATAACCACTTGCGTTAACTGTCTTATCTTTATCAACTAAGTTGAAGTTAACAACACCTGCAGCGATTGCAGCTTCTACGTTAGCTAAACCAACTTGTGCATATGCATTACATGATTGGATTTGGATAGCAGTTGTACGAACGTGACCAACACCATGAGTTGAACCAACATATTGACGCATGAATGTCCAGAAGTCAATACTTGTTGTACCAATTAATGTCTTAATTTCAGTTGTCATAACAGGAACGTTCTTTTGACCACCGATTTCACCTAATGTCCAGTACTTACCATTGTTAGGACCGAAGTCTTGGATAAATGTACCTTCATCTGTAAATAATGCATCCATCATAGCTAATGCAGCTGGAATATTATCTGATGTAGTTGGAATACACCATGCATTAGACTTTAATGATCTATTTTCTTCATAGTAACGAATTAATGACTTACCAGTGAAATCTCTTAATTCTTGAGTTAATGGGTTGAACTCAGAACCTGTAGCCCAATATGATAATGGAGGTAAAACAGGTCTTACACCTGTACGTGCTGAATAACCTTCAATAACTGACTCTGGCTTAGTACCAATACCATCAACGATTGAGTTTGTAGCACCTGTAGATGCAGCATAGTCATATAACATGAATGCGTATCCACCTTCATTTTTAGTCTTACCAAAGTACTTATTTAAGTAGTAAGTACCATCTAATTTACTATCACTCATGAAGAAGTCGCCAATAATTAAACCTTCATCATACATTGCAGAAAGATTTTCTAACGCTTCATAAGTTTGTGATGTTAATGATGCATCATTTAATTGACCTTGAGAGTTGAAGTATAACATTTCTTTCTTAGAAGTCATACCTTGAACACCCCATAATTGCATGAAGTCAGCAATGTTATCAACACGGTTGTTAGCACCACCACGAGGAACGATAATTTCTACTTCTACATCCTTAGAACCAGAAATTAACTTAGGGTTAGCCTTAACAACGCGCATTAAAGCGATTAATTCGTCAGCGTTATAAGCTGCCTTTTCAGAAATATAAATTTCTGATAAGTTCTTATAAGTACCATCTGCTAAAGGTGCAGCGAATGCAGTCTTTAAGTATTCTTGTAATTGTTCAGCTAATTGTTGACCTGTACAACCATCAGCTAATAAATCATTTTGTTGCTTAATGATGTTTGTAGTCTTAGCAATAGTGATGTTCTTAACTGTTGAACCATCTAAAATTTGAACTGTTTGAGCTTCTGCATAGTTATAATCAGGATTTACATATGGTTGATAAACACCCTTTTGAACTACGTTCTTAGATGCAGATGCACCACCATTTGTAGTTTCAGTATCGAAACCTGTAGTAGAGTCTAATACAGTTTCAGCTAATTCAGTATCCATAACAAACATTCTTTCGATATCTTGGTAACCATCGAAATATGGAGTGTAATAAATAGCTGAACCTTCCATGATTGTGTTCATCATTGTAGGGTTAGCCTCTAACCATGCCTTGAAGTTAGGCATTTCATCAATGTAATTTAATAAGTTAACTGCTTCATCAGCCTTACCCATCGCATTGATATTCTTTGTTGTGTTGTAGAATAAGTCGATTTGTTGTGCTTCATCGTTGTCATTCTTATAACCAGCATTCTTTACTAAGTTATAAGTGTCATCATCTGTTGTTGTTGAATAACCAGCAGCATCCTTAATGTCTGCTCCGATTAAATCAGCGAAGGCTTCCCAAGTTGGTAATAAGTCACCTTGTACGTAGTTAACACCTTCTACAGTGTTGTTGAAAGTACCTGATACTAATGAAATACCTTGCTTACCAGTATAGTTAACATGGATATCAAGTCTTCCTAATGGGTTTTCATTTGCTACTGGTTTTTCACCACATGATGTTAATGAAAGACCAGCAACTGCTGCTAAACCTAAAAATGCAATTGTTCTTTTTTTCATCTTTTTTCTCCTTTTTCTTTTTTTCTATTATTCCTTAACTCCACCAACATTAACACCTGCTGCAAAGTACTTTTGTAGCTTAGGATAGATAATGATGATTGGAATGATAGAACATACTATGTACGCATAACGAAGCGTATAAATCGAGAATGGAATTGCGTCACCCTTTTCACCTAATGTTTCAAGGATTGTAGCAATTTCAATTCTAATGTAGGCAGTTAATGGATAAGAATCCTTATCTAATAACATTTGTGCCCATAAATAACCGTTCCATCTAGAAACAGCGTAGAACATAGCAACTGTAACGATTGTTGATTTTGACATTGGAATATAAACCTTTGATAAGATTTGGAATTCTGTCGCACCATCAATTGTAGCTGCTTCTTCAATTTCAGTTGGAACACCACTGAAACCATTTCTTAATAAGATGATGTTAAATGCGTTGAAACCTAATGCTATGATAAACATATAGATATTGTTCTTAACACCAAAGTTTAAGAAGTTTTGGTAAGTTGGAATTAAACCTGCATTGAACCACATTGTGAATACAAGCATGAAATTAAATCCACGACCGAAAATTAATCTCTTCTTTGATAATGCATAAGCACCACAAATACCAACTAACATTGATACAAGTGTACCATACATTGTTACGAATAATGAGTTACAGTAAGAAATCCAGAAGAATTTTTCAGTAAATACATATTTATATGCACTTAAATCAAATCCCATAGGATATAACCATACTTTTGATGCATCTACATATTCCTTAGAAGAAATTGAATTTGAAAAAATAAATACGAATGGGTATAAACAACATAATGCAAATGCCGTTAATAACACATATGATAATATTTTAAAAACTATTTCTGATTTGTCTAAACGTTTCATATGATTCCATTCCTCCTACTAGAATAATGATGTAGATGATACACGTCTACTGATTGCATTAGCACCTAATACAAGGAACATTGCTAATAACGCATTAAAGATATCCATTACGATACCGATTTGTTGAATTGGCTGATTACCACCACTTACTTGACCACTGCCGCGGCCTGACATCTTATATACATAAGTTGAAATAACTTCAGCATTTTCCCATACATTATCATTTGTACCACATAATAAAATGATTTTTTCATAACCAACATTCAAGATTTGACCAATACGCATGATTAACATAACTGTTAATGTAGGAGCCATACCTGGGAATGTTACATATCGAATTTGTTGAAGTTTTGATGCACCATCAATTCTTGCTGCTTCATAGCTTGTTGGTGAAATAGCTAAGATAGCGGCAAAATAAACAATAGACCCATAACCAGCTCCTTCCCAAATACCAGAAATTTGATAAATTGGTCTAAAGAACTTTGGATGATCTAATATTGTTGTTGTAAAAGGATCTCCTGTTTCCGTTCTATTAATACCTAAAGACTCGAAAACTTTAAATAAAATACCTGAGCTTACAACTTCACTCTTTCCTGAACACCATAATTCAATAATTGTTGTAACAACTACTACTGAAATAAAGTGAGGAAGGTAACATGAAACTTGTAAAAAGCTTCGATATGCTTGGCTCTTGATTTCACTAAATAATAAAGCCAAAATAATAGGAATTGGGAAACCGAATAATAATCCGTACATACTGTTTACGAATGTATTTCTAAATGCTTTCCAGAAAACCTCTGAGCTATCACCAGCAATTACATCTAATAACCAACGGAAACCACACCATTGATCGTTTACTGAGCTTAAGTCATCTCCCCATTTGAAGCCTGTTAAAATACCACCGATTGGTAAGTACTTGAAACAAACTAAGAATGCAAGCATCGGAATTAGTAATACATATAAACGCCAATCCTTTGCAAATGTTATTGCAAGTCTCTGCCAACGCGTACGTTCAACTTCATCAATAACATTTTGATCAGTTTGCACAATTTTTTGCATAAACACACCATCCTTTAATACTTTCTTGAATAGATTATCCCCTATTCAGTTTGTGATGTTTGATCCTCACCAACAGAATCAACATCGTCTGCCTCTTCGATTTTGAATTTTCTATCAATTCTATTCAATTCGGCATTTTTTCTATCATCAATGAGTTTTTGTATTGCATTACACAAAACCCCTTGCGATCTTAAAACATATGCTCCAACATATAGGACTGCTAGACCAAATAAATTATATACAAGGCCCGCTTCTCCTAAACGGCATAAATTATACGTTTTTGTTACTTCATCTACTGTGCCCTCATTCAAAACATAATTGAACAGTATCTTACCTTCATGTAACAATGTTCCTGCTGTAATTAATCTATATACAACAATTTGAACTATACAAAAACCAATATAATTAAATATTAATACCAGCATCATCCAAGGTGAATTAATAATTCTACCTGTATTCTTTTTATATGCAATAACATTTAACCCTGTAGTTAAAAGTCCTACAAACACTGATATAAAAATAGCTAACCCAGAAATAGAGATATTATGATCATAGACAGCTGCTAAGTAAGGTATTTCAATTTGTTGTCCACCAACAATAGTACCTAATGCTAAAACAGGACAAATTAATAAGCCCCATAAATTCCATCTTACAACAGCAACAAAAACCATTAATAATGATATTGCAGTCGTCGGAACGGAAATAAATACAAATGCACTAAATTTAACAGCTAGCATTTCAAGTATAAATCCTATTATTGCAAGAGCGAATAAATCGAACAACATGTACTTTCTTACACTGCTATTCATAAAATCACCCCTATATTAAGTTAATTTCTATACCTTGCGCCTAAAAATGAGCGTAGTAAAGTATAGCGTTTTCATATTTCTATACAATATTTTAACACTAATATATATATTAGTCAACATTTTATTTTACTCTGTAAATATTAGCACACAGTTATACCATTTGCTAAAACATTGCTTTACATAATGTGTTATACAATATGTTTTTTTTATATTCTTAACACATTTTATATGTTATAATAAATTATAGAAATGCAAAGGAGGAACACTCGCATGAAACATATACTTAACGACTCTATGTCTATTAATAAAACACTTGGTCTATGTGCTCCTGGTGATATTATTTACTTAACCGATGGTTTTTATAACGAAAAGGTATTCGTTTCGGTAGATAACATTACTATTATAGGAGAAAGTCAAGAAAATACTATTATTTCTAACCACGACTTTTATCACAAGATAATGCCTGACTACAATGAATGCAATACTTTCAGAACATATTCTTGTTATGTCGGAAGTAATAATGTAACATTCTCTAATTTAACAATTGAAAATTCTTCTCAACCTTCTAGAAAATATGGTCAAGCTGTTGCTTTACATGTTGACGGAGATAATTTCAGATGTAATAATGTAACACTAAGAAGTGCTCAAGATACTTTATTTACAGGTCCATTACCATTAGACCTAATCGAAAGACATAAAAACTTTCTACCCAATATATTTAGAAAATCAAATGCCTCACATCAAATTTATGATAACTGTAAAATAATCGGAGATATAGATTTCATATTTGGATGTGCTCAAGCATTATTCTATGAATGTGATATCATCTCTATTTATAGAAATCCTGAAAATGGAATTGATGGATATATAAGCGCTCCTGCCCATTATGAGGACGCTGAATATGGTTATCTGTTTTATAAATGTAATCTAATTAAGGAAGACAATGTTAAAAATGTATTCCTTGCTAGACCTTGGCGTGACTATGGTAAGGCCGCCTTCATATTATGCACAATGGATGATCATATCAATCCTTTAGGATTTGATAAATGGAATAATACAAATAGAGATAAGACAGCTAAATTTTATGAATATACTGAAAATGTAGATTTATCTAAGCGCGAGCCTTGGTCTAATATATTAAATAAGGATGAAGCTATTGCATATGCAGATGAATTCTTTAAAATAGTAAAATTTGAGAAAAATTAATTTTTTCTCTTTTTTTTATTTCAAATTACAATTCGACAAAATTCGACATTTGGTTTACAATATAATAAAGCCAAACAAAAACACATTTTGTTGAGGCGTGATATAAATAAAACTATTCTCTCATATTTATAAAATTTATAATTTATCCTGAGAAATTTATAGATATCATAGCACTACTAAGGAGGGAAATTTATATTATGGCAAAAATTATTATTGCTGACGACAACAAGGAGTTACTTGAAACAATTAGTGAATTCCTAAAACTACAATCAGAGATTCAGGTTGTAAAATCATTTACACGTGGAAAGGAGCTATTACAGCATCTAGAAAATGAATCTGCCGATGTATTACTACTAGATGTTTTTATGCCTGAAATGGATGGGGTAGCCATTTTAACAGAATTAAAAAACAATACAAAATATCATAGACCTAAGAAAATTGTTATGCTTACAGCATTTAATACAGAAAGTATTATGCTAAAAGCATCACAATTAGGAGCTGATTATTTCGTATTAAAGCCTGTAGATCTTTCAAATCTACAAAAGATTATTTCAGGATTACTTATAGAAAATACCAAGAAGGGTAATTCGATTAATTTAAGAGAAAATCAAAACGACAAAAATGAAAAGTCATTAGATACAGAAATAACTGAGCTTCTTCACGAAATTGGTGTTCCTGCTCATATTAAAGGTTATATGTATTTAAGAGAAGCAATAACAATGGTTTATAATAATGTGGAAATATTAGGTGGAATAACAAAAATATTATATCCAACAGTAGCTAAAAAATTTAAAACTACTTCTTCTCGTGTTGAACGCGCTATTCGTCATTCTATAGAAGTAGCTTGGAACAGAGGAAATGTTGAAGCTATATCTCAAATATTCGCATATACTATAAGCTACAACAAAAGTAAACCTACAAATTCAGAATTTATTGCTATGATAGCTGACAAGCTAAGATTAGCTCATAAAATTAAAATTTAAGCCTTCGGGCTTTTTTTATTTTTTAAAAAAAGGCCTACTCGGCCCTCATTAATAATGTATATAATGTTTGATTAATTTGGTATTCTTCTATCAAAGCTTTTGTTTCATTTAAAGCTTGATCATTTTTATTACCTGTATAAATTGCTCGAATTAATAAATTTTTAGGGGAGTTTTCCAAATCAACAAACTCCATAACCTGTGTTTTATATCCACAGTATTGCAATAAATTAGCTCTAATAGCATCAGTAAGCATAGCTGAGAATCTTTCTCTTAATATTCCAAATTTATTAATCGGATGAATAATATTACTATTCAGCTGTGAATTAATTTCATGCTGACAACATGGAACAGAGAATATATATTTGCAATTCATTTTAATTGCATGATATAAAGCATAGTCTGTTGCTGTATCACATGCGTGAAGAGTAATGATCATATCCACCTTATTATTCTCGCTATATTTAGCAATATCGCCTTTTAAAAATTTAAGCTTACTATATCCATACTTTTCGGCAAGCTTATTACAATTATCAATAACTTCTTCTTTTAAATCTAAGCCAATAATATTACAGTCCATTTTCTTTATTTTAACTAAATAATAATATAAGATAAATGTTAAATAACTTTTTCCGCAACCAAAATCGATAATATTTAATTCTTTTTCATTTTTAATATTATCATCTATAATTTCTAAGAATCTATTTATTTGTTTATACTTATCATATGATGCTTTTACAACTCTACCATCATGAAGCATTACTCCTAAGTCAACAAGTGGTGGGACAACAACACCCTCAGGCAAAAAATAATTTTTCTTTTTATTATGATCCTCAACCTCTACAAGTGTAGTGTTTTTCTTTCTATTCGATAATACCTTTCCCTTAGATGTAACTCTATAGCTATATATATATTCCTTTGTTGTTATCTCTAAATTATTAAAATCATTTTCTAAAAGCTTAATAATTTCGGTAATAACATCATCCTCATTATAGTTCTTATGAAAAACCTGTTTTTCAGTAAACAGACTTATTTGTATTAATTCCTCATCAACATTTTTAATTCTTACAATTTTACCCTTTTCATATTTACCATCTTTTTTCTTTTTACCTGATATTATTCCCTTTTGAATATCATTTGGAATTATAATTTCCATAAATTCCTCCATAAATATTACTAATTTTTAATTTCATTTATCATCGCATTCTTATAATAAGCTACAACTAATCTAGCAGCATTTTCAGCACCATCCTTCGTTGCATATGACTCACCAACAATACAAATTCTACCAGTAGGTGTATATAGTTTATATAAATATCTATCATATTTATCTTTAATACACTTAAATACTCCTACCTCAACATTTCTTTTAAATGTTTCAATTGAATAATTGCAACCGGCCTTTGATGTATATCCATCTGCTTGACATAATATTTGACCATTTGATGCCTTTAATGCCCAACTATATTCTCCATCAAATTTCTCAATTACATATTTACCTTCAGTTTTTTCTTCTACCTCACCTATTTCGATGATTATAGCAGAAATACTTTCCTTATCAACTAGCTCAACATCAACAATATCGGCCTTAACTGCAAATTTTTTAAATGACTCTGAAGCTCTTACAGCACTCTTTTCTACAGAATAGTTAGAAGAAATCGCTAATATACGATAATTTTTAGAAACAAGTTTAAATTTAAATTGCCCTCTTTTATCGGCAAATATTCTTATTTCACCAGTTTCTAAATTTCTTTTAACTGCATCAATGGCCTTTAAAACACCATCTCTATTTTTATAAACCTCTGATGTTACTAATATCTCACCATTTGATGCCTTCAAATGATAAGCATATCCATCTGCAACCTGAAACACTTCATATTTGCCATTATAGCTTCTACCCTTTTTAGGCTTGTTAGCCATGTCAGAGTTATCTTCATTAGTTTCAGTTTTATTTTCTTCAGTTATAGCTACTTCGACTATTCCGGAAGATTCTTCACTTACTTCACCAACAGCTTCTTCTTCAACTATTCCATCAGTTGCTTCAATAACCTCAGTCTCTGGTTCTTCAGGCGTTTGAACATCTATTGGTTCAGACTTAACATTTTCATTATCATTTTTTTCTTCATTTATAATTTCTTCTATATTAGTTTCTTCAGCTAAATCATCAGCACATAGACAAATAGCTTTTGGTTCTTGTGTAGCTTCTAAAGTGGATGATTCTTCGTGAACTTCAACACTTATAGAAGATTCAATCTCTTTTTTTGCTAATTCATGATAATACTTATTTGAATTAATATTTTTTGAAATGAAATAAATTATTAAATATATTACAATAATTACTAATGTGAAAATTATTGATAAAATAAAAATTATATTAATTTCAGATATAAATTGTGTGATAAATGACATAATAATACACCCCTATTTATTTTCTAACACTATTATAAATTAAATGTCTATTTTATTCAATTAAATGAGATAAAACATAACAATTTTTATTATAATTATAAACTTTAAATATTAAAAGGCATAATGCGAAACGAAGTCTAACATTATGCCAATTGTAATTTATTTTTTATATGTTTTTATACATTAAAGACAATTTGTTTATTGCTGCTACTGTGAGTAATCTATTAGTATTAGTAAATCATTCTCTTGAATTATAACGTCTTTTTCTAAATCCATATCATTGCATAAGAATCTTATATCATCTAACAGCGCATTCGCAGGTATATAACCTAATATCATCTTTTTCTCATTTGAAGAATTATAAAAAGATTGAACTAACTCCGCTTTACAGCCAAATTTGATCTCAGGTTCATCAAAAACTATAATTTCATTAGCCTTACATATTTCAATATCAAATAATCCATTATCTTCACCGTTTGATTGTAGCATATCTCTAAAGAATCTTTTTGAATTATCATGTGTAAGCAATTGTAGCATATATAAAGCAATTACACTATTCGATAATATTACCGTCGCAATTCCAAGCTGTTTAATAGCAGCAACATTATTTACATTAACTAATTCACATAATATTTCGCATTCTTCTTGAATAAATGGATGCTTTTTCAATTCTAATAATGCCATTAATATTTCACTATCATCAGCCTCTCGATAACGATCCTCACCACTCAACAGCATAATTTTCTTTTTTCCACTTGTTTCTTTGATTTTACTTATAATTTCATCAAAATTATCCTTGTAAGAAAATTGCGCATACTTTATATTTGCGTTATAAGTTTTTATACAATTTTCAATCTCATTAATTACAAAATTTGTTCTATTAGAATCTGATATAATAAATAATGTATAATTTTCAATTGTTATTCTATTATTATAATTTATTTTTCTATCATAAACTTTCTTTTCTTTTCTCACGCCTAATGAATATGAATTTTCAGATAAAACGTATAAATGATCAGCAGCAAATTCACCAAATTCATCAATAGAGCAATCGTCATCATAGTTTATTAAAGGTATACAACCATTATATTTTTTTAAAGCTTCATCTAAATTCATAGGATCGACTCCATATACTTCACAACCATCATAAGACAATAAGTTTTGGAATACAAATGAATATGCAGGATTAGTTGACGCTCTACCTAAAATATGTCCTATTATAGAATTATGTGCGAACACTGTTATTCGCTTTACATCATCAGGGTGGGTTGTTTTTATAACTTGACAGAATTTATCCTTTGATAACGTATTAGATGTTTCAGCCACAATATTTGCAACTTTATTTACTCCAATAACATTTAACAAGAGTTTAAACACCTCTAAATCATTTTGAGAAACAAAATCGGAATTATCAGCGAACGATGGAAGTAAAATTCCAACATATTTAGCTGCCTCTATCGAAATATCTTGTAAATGCTTAGGGGCAGATGGATTTCCATTTTTAACAAATATATGTAATCCCTTCTTACTTCTTTTATTTTGAGCAAATATATTATCAATAGATGTAATAACCTCTTCTCTATCGACATCTGTCAAAATAACAACATTTTTTTCACCCTCATAAAAAGATAAATCATATATTATATTTTGTCCTATTGAAGACCAATTTAAAAAGACATAGTGATTTTTCAACCTCAATTTCCCTTTACTAAGAGTTCTATTTTCAAATGAAGATTGCAATACATCTGTTACAAATCCAATTAAAGCACCTGAGAAAATAATCATTTGTATAATCGTAAGGATTATTTTTATAATAAAGCATAAAATATCTTCCTTACTATTTACGAAATCATATATTCCATCTGAACACATAGTATAGGTAAACAAGTAAGCTAATTCACCGCCAAAAGAATTACCAGAAATTAATGATAATATGGCAGTAAATATAAATATTATTGCCAAGTTAATAATTATCAATACTAATCCTGTAGCTATTCTAGGATGTGAATACCACAATAACATAAATGTTCTGTTCCTCTTTTTCATATTTTTCACCTCATATACTTCCCAATTTTAATAATTATCATCTTTTTTTGAACAAGTTATTTATTGCAAAAAGCACCATATTAAGCAAATTATAACACACTTTAAAAAAATTTTCATTTGTTTTACCTATATTTACTGTAAAACAATATACTTTCATTTTTTTATTTAATGTGACTTTGCAAGCCACAAAGACGCTAAGAATTCAAATAAAAATAGCGTAAGATTATTTATCTACATTTTTGAAGACAATAATCCTACACTATTAAAATACCATTTATATTTTTTTATATAACAATTATATCAATCATATTTATACATGTTTTTATATAGATATCCAAATTTCTTTGGTTTCTTAATAAACATATTAACTAAATCTTTATTTTTTAAATATTTAAATAACGCACATGCTCTTGCTTGACATGCAATACTCTTAGCCTGATTAAATGCTATGTCAGTGAAACAATCATATTTTAGTATTTCGTTACTCAATTCCTCATTTTGAGTTAATGCTAAAATATAAATATAATCATAACATAAACTTTTTGTGGTTAAATCAAATTGTATACCATTAAAATCAAATCCTATTAATTTTAAATTCTTTTTTTCAATTTCATCTTTAACATATTTTTTACTATCCTTTGGATTCATTTTAATACAATCTTCTAATTTAATATTACCATTAAATACTTTTGAGCCATGATAATAACCCTCAACAGAACTTTTAACACCATTTACCTCCAACATTAAATTAAACGCTGATAATCTTCTACCGATTTCTTCTTCACTTTTACGTGAAACCTCTAAAACATTAGTAATTCCTGTTTTCTTAATTGCATCATGTAACGATCTAATACTCTTTTGATTTTGAGACAAAGAAAGACCCATAAACCACTCGAAATTATATAATCTTTCACCTACCTTATTACCAATACTAACAAATCCAATTCTACTCGCCATTGCCATATTTATACCTTCCTCATCATTTAATATTTTTTGCAAAATAAATATAGCCCAGCATTATAAAAACTCAACTATATAATCAATAATTGTCCACTTTATACAAAAAAGAGTCATTTTCACTAATATGACTCTTCTTTTAATACTATTTAATACAATAACCTATGGCATATCCCTGATACTCATCTAAAAATGCCTCTGCATTTTTATCCATAGAAATTCCAACCTCATCATCTATAAAGCCCAATTCAATACTAAGATTACCAAAGTATTTATCTATTATTTGAACCTTAATACGTAGCTTATTAGGTTCAGGCCAATCTGCCGATATAGCACAATCATACATATTGTTTTCGCTAGGTAATGCAGCTATCATATCAGAATAACCAGTTTGTGGGAATTTCATAAATTCATTATATCCAAAACCAAACGATATACTTTTTTCACCCTGATTATTTTTATATGATAATATTCCTTTATCCATATTGAAATCTAGCTTTATCCATTCGATATTCATAGGATTATTATTTAATTTATATATGCGACCATTTATTTCATCTTTAAGTGGACTATATATGTTATCATTAAGACTAAATAGTTTTAGGTTAGAAATATAATTATTTAATTTATTATATAGCTCATAATTATCCTCTAAAGGATCATCAAGATTATTTATAATAGTTTCATATAATTCTCGATAAATTATCGCCCTGCTAAAATCTCCCATACCTTGATTATCTGAATTAATAATAAACACAAAATCCTTTCCAGGATCACAAATTACAATTTGATCGCCCATACCTACAAACGCAAATCCATCATTTGGAGTCTTCCATATTTGATATCCATAACCATATGATCCAGTAGAATGTTCTCCACCATGACTATTAGATACCTGCTTTTTGGTTGCTTCCTTTATAAATTCTTCATCAATATATGAAACTCCATTTATTTTTCCACCATTCATTACAAAGCGTGCAAAAACAAGTAAATCTCTAGCGGTACAAACGATTCCTGAATCTCCAAAAGAATGACCACCTGGGCATTTCAAACAATATGAATTTAAAGAAAAACCAGCTCTATTTAAAAATTTATCTTTTAAATAGTCTAAAAACGGTTTGCCAGTTAGTTTTTCAACAATACAGCACAACATAAAGGTTGATGGACTATCATACTTCCATGATGTTCCTGGTTTCTTAGTTATTTCTGCTTTAAAATATGCTTCTATTCTATCTTCAAGATTTTGATAAAACCATTTTTTATGACTTACTACACAAGTTTGCATAGTAAGCATATCCTTAATGGTCATATCTAATAAGAGCTTATTAATATCTTCGGTAATATACTCTGGAAAATATTTCATCATTTTATCATCTAAGCTAAGTAATCCGTCCTCTATAGCCAAGCCAACAGCTATACCTACAAAGCTTTTAGATATTGAATACATTCTATGCTTAAACTCCTTATGAAATGGTGCATAATATCCTTCAGCAAAAATATTATCACCTCTAGCCATTATAAATGAATGAGTGCATAAATTATTTTCTTCTAATGCTTTTATGAATTTTAATACATATTTAGATGAAATACCAGCCTTCTCCGGTGTAATCATTTTAAACATATTACCTAAACCTTTTCTCCTTATTATTTTATTCACATTTATAATATTCAATAAAAGACATTATAAATGGTCCAACTCCTTTTGCATCATTACATCCTACCGGCTCTGCTAAATAATATTTAATAGTACCGTCTCTATATTTATCCTTATTAGCACCTACACCTGCAGTAATACATATATCGTGCAATTTATTATCACTGAATGAATGATTAAATATACCTTCAAACATTTCTCTTCCTATTTTTAAATAACTATTATCTAAATAACCTAATCTTGCACCTTTTATTAATGCATACGCAATCATAGATGTACCAGACGATTCTAGATAATTTTTTATATATGAATCTACATATTCTCCATTTTTCATATATTGAGTATTTTTCAAAAATTCTAAATATCCCTTTTCAATAAAAAACTCTTCATCTTTTTTATCTACAATTTGATAAAGCATCCTTGTATCTTTATCTTGATAAAATAAAATACCATCTATTGATTCTTTTAATAACATTTTTAAATAATCAATATATTCCTCATCATCAAAAAACTCAATAATATCACACATAGCCATAATAAGCCATCCTATACCTCTTAACCAAAATGTCTTAGAACATTTATTCGTATCAGACCAAAAATATTGACCTAAACTATCATAAGATTGATAATA
>JAZQVB010000175.1:0-3184 GCA_045631605.1 Anaeroplasma sp. | reverse complement strand
TATTTTCTTTTTTTGTTAACATTTTACATCACTCATTTCCTACTTATATTATACCATTTTTGGCATTTATAAGCCAGAAATACTTATCCACATTAAACTCTAGTAAAAATAAAAGACTGTTGAGTTTGTCAACAGTCTGAGACAGCTTAGGCTGTCTTTTTATTTTCTATAGTCTAACTTAGAAATAGCGTAAAGTAGAATAAATAAAACAAGAATTATAATAAATAGATCATACAAGATTATCACCTATATTAATATATGTATAATACATATAAATGACTCATAATCTTAAATGGTGATTATATGCTATTTATAGATTATAGTATTATTAAGGATAATATGTTGAATTTAAATGAGAAGAATAAATTAATATTATCCTTGAAAAATGATGCGTATGGATTTCAAATAGATAAAATAGTAGGTATTGCAGACAAGCTAGGAATAAATGAATTTATGGTTTTAAATATATTAGATGCTATAAGGATTAGAAATATATCAAATAAATATAAAATAATAATGGCTGGGCCAATATTATTAACAAGGGATGAATATCTAAAATATAATATTTTGCCTACAGTAACTACTATAGAGGAATATATATTTTGTAGGACTAATAAAATTCCATTTTATATTAAAATAAAATCTAGCATGAACCGATTTGGCTTAGAGCTTAAGAATAATATGCTTAAGGATAATTTAGCCTTAGGATGCTACATGCATGCTGCAAAAAGAGATCAAAATATTATTAATAATATTGAATATTATGAGAGTATTATTAAGCCTTATAATAAGGATTTTCATTTTGGTGGTGGAATATTGTCAGGGCTTAATGGTAAGCTTAGGGTTGGAGCCCTATTATATAAGGGATGTAGATCATTTTATTCATATATTTTAAAGGTTGGATATTTAAAAAAGGGTGAGGCACTAGGCTATAATTTAGCCTATATTGCTGATAAAAGCCATTTTTATGCAATATTGGATGTTGGATACTATAATGGAGTGAAAAGGGATTTTAAGGGCTATGTATATAAGAATGGTAAAAGGTATAATGTTATTGGTGTTGTTTGCATGAATAATACATTTATCTATGCAGATAGTGATTTTAAGGTAGGAGAGCTAGTTGAATTCTTTGGTAATAATATTAATGAGGATGTCTTTTTAGCATATAATGATAATTCATTATATGAATCATTTTTTTCTATAAAATAAGACAATATTTTTGTATAAGACTTAAAAACACTTGTATTAAAATCAAAAACATTATATAATAGTATAAATGTTTTTAAGGGAGGTACGATTATGTTTCATAGTACAAGAGGAGAAAGGCTTGTTTCATCACCACAGGCTATTTTAGATGGCTTAGCAGAGGATGGCGGTCTTTATGTAATAGATAAGCTGCCTGAAATTAATTATCATGATTTAATGAATGATAATTATCAGACTATGGCAAGTAAAATTCTTCATGCGTTTTTTTCGGAATTCACTGTTGAAGAAATTTTTAAAGAGGTAAATGAGGCATATTCAAGCTTTGATATAGAAGAGGTTGTAGCGCTAAAGGGCTGTGACAAGGCTTATTTTTTAGAGCTATTCCATGGACCTACGTTAGCGTTTAAGGATCTAGCTCTAGTAGTATTACCTAGATTAATGAAGCTATCAAAGGAGAAGCTAGGCTATGATAAGAATATTACTATTTTAACTGCGACATCAGGAGATACTGGTGGGGCAGCGTTAAATGGCTTTAAGAATATAGATGGTGTATCAATTGTAGTATTATATCCTAATGGTGGTGTATCACCTGTTCAAGAGGCTCAAATGTGTAGCTTTAGATGTGATAATGCAAGCATTTTAGCTATAGAGGGTAATTTTGATGATTGTCAAAGCTTTGTTAAGGAATTCTTTAACAATCATAAGGATTTAAGCCTATCAAGTGCTAATTCAATTAATATTGCAAGATTAATACCACAGGTTGTTTATTATTTCTATAGCTATATTTATTTAGTAAATAATAAAATTATAAATGATGGGGATACAATTAATTTTGATGTTCCTACTGGTAATTTTGGTAATATTTTTGCAGGCTTCTATGCTAAGGCATTAGGCTTGCCAATTAAGAATTTAATTTGTGCATCAAATAAGAATAATGTATTAACAGATTTCTTCTTAAATGGTAAATATAATAAGAATAGACCATTCTATAAGACTAATTCTCCATCAATGGATATCTTAATTTCTTCAAATCTTGAAAGGTTTGTATATTATGGAAATAATGAGGATGTTAATAATACAGCATCATTAATGGAATCATTAAAAAACAAGGGAGAATATGATTTTAAAAATCCATTTGATTATTTCTATGCATATAGCACTAATGAGGAGGATACATTAAAAACTATTAAGAATGTTTATGATGAATATCAATATTTAATAGATCCTCATACAGCATGTGCATATAATGCATATTTAAATTATAAGGCTGAAGCTAATGATAATGATATAACTGTTGTTGTATCAACAGCGTCACCTTATAAATTTCCACAAGCTATCCTAGATGCATATAATAAGGAGGCTAATGACGCATTTGAGGCGATAAAATTAGTTTCTAGTATGTTTAATTTAGAAATACCTAAGGTATTAAATTATCCAGAGGTTAAGCGTGAGATAGTTAAGCTAGAGAACGCAAATAATTATGTTGAGGAAGTGGTAAAATGCTTCATGTTAAGGTAAACGCAACCTCTGCAAATGTATGTGTAGGCTTTGATGTATTAGGGTTAGCATTAAATTTAGCTAATAACTTTACATTTAAAAAGGCTGACGAATTTAGCTTTGTAGGCTTTGAGGAAAAATATTGTAATATAAATGATAATTTAGTTTATGACGCATATATTGAGCTATTTAAATATTTAAATTTAGAGCCTATTAGGGTAGAAATAGGATATAAGGGTGAAATACCTGTTTCACGTGGCTTAGGAAGCAGCTCAAGCCTTATTGTAGCTGGTATGATGGGAGCTAACGCTATGGCTGGTTATCCATTAGCTAAGGATGAGGTATTTAATTTATGTGCTAAAATGGAGGGGCATCCTGATAATGTCGCACCTGCGGTATATGGTGGATTAGTTGCTAGCTATAATATAAATGGTGATTTTAAGGCTATTAATTATGATGTATCTAGTAAGCTTAAATTCTT
>JAZQVB010000174.1:0-9697 GCA_045631605.1 Anaeroplasma sp. | reverse complement strand
TATCAACAAATTTCTCCCACTTTAAAACCGTTTTTAAATATAATCTAGGATTATATTAAATTTACCACATATTTTTATAAAAAAACTAGGAAAATACTACCTTTTTCAGTTGTTTCTCTTAATTTATAGAAAACTTTTTTTCTTTTAAAATAGCTAAAATTAGCTTATAATTATTATGGTGATTTTATGCTATATAAGGATTTCGCAAAAATTGTAAAGAAAACTAGAATTAAAAGAGGATATTCACAAAAGGAATTCGCATCAGAATTAGGATTAACCCCATCAAACTATAATAAAATTGAAAACGGCAAAAAGGAGCCTGATTTTTCAACATTACAGGTCATTTGTATTCTATTATGTATTGACTTAACTGAGGTCCTAGAATTAAATAAGCCTAGACGAGCACACATTAAGCTGTTCGACTAGGCTTTTTTCTTTATTCTATATTTATTTTTTTCAACATTTTTTTAATTTGAGGATTGCTATCCTTCATACTGTAAGCTAGTATGCCAAGTGCCATACCTAGTGCAAGCATGCATATATTTTTCATTTTTATCACCATTATTATTTTGGCTTATTTATTAAAAATAATAATGGCAAATTAAACCATAAATGTATATGGAGTTATACCCTCCATATCATATTCCCCTAATGTATCAAAAGGAATAGAGCTATCAAATATTCTAGGGAATGTACGAGTAGGGCTTGTATCAATTCTTTGATGAAGTGCCGTTTGTCTATTAAATTCACCATTATGAAGTGAATATTCAATACTATCAAGCTTACCTAAAATGATTATCTTTCTTTTAGCTCTTGTTACTGCAGTATAAATTATTTTCTTTCGAAGCATTATATTATAGCTTGGAATAACAGGTAATATAACATTGTCAAATTCTGAGCCCTGTGATTTATGAATAGATATCGCGTAGGCTAAGGCTAGATTTTCTAAATTTGATGCTGGATAGGCTACTATTCTTCCATCAAAATCTATTAATAAATTCTCCTTATCCTCTTTTTTAACAATATCAATTATTTTACCGATATCACCATTCATAATATCTAATTCACTGTCATTTTTAAGCTGTAACACCTTATCATTCTTTTTAAAGAATTTATTTTCTCTTGTAATAATTTTTTCTTCCTCAGGATTATATCTTTTTTGAATCGCCTCATTAATAGCGTCAATGCCTGCGACACCCGCATATATTGGAGCTAATACTTGAATTCCAGCATAAATATCTCCACCGCTTCTAATGAAGCTATCAAGCATTTTAAATATTCCATTAATTATTTCCTTAGCATCATAATCATAGAAATATACTTCCTTTTTTCTAGAGAAAATTCTATAATCAACCTTCTCATTTAATATCATATGAGATAAGCTAATAATATCTGATGTGCTTGCCTGACGCATTATTTGATTAAGCTTAGTAACATTAAATATTTGAGTAGCCATAACATCCTGTAAAACATTTCCAGGCCCAACTGAAGGTAGCTGATTACTATCTCCAACCATAATTATTTGGCATTTATTAGTTATAGCCTTAAAAAGCGATGAGGCTACTGATACATCAAGCATAGATGCCTCATCAATAACAAGCAAGCTACATGTAAGAGGATTACCCTCATCATGTGTAAAGCTACCTGTGAAATCATATCCTAAGGCCTTATGTATTGTTGTAGCCTTAAAATTTGTAGTTTCAGTCATTCTTTTTGCAGCACGACCCGTAGGGGCAACTAATGTAACCTTATAATCTAGCTCATCAGAGCCAATAGTCATTTTATTAAGCTCTGCATAAACAAGTAAAATACCCTTAAGTATTGTTGATTTACCAGTACCAGGTCCACCGGTAATTACTGATAATTTACTGCTTAAAGCGTTTATTATCGCCTCTCTTTGAAGAGGTGTATATTTGATTTCTATTGTTTTTTCTATATATTCTAAGGTTTTTTCTACTTCCTTTTTATCATATAGATTCTTTTTATTTTTAGATATTTCTACAAGCCTATTAGCGCAATTAACCTCGCATTTATGCAGATAAGCATCAAAATATCTATTATCCTCGTTAATCAATTTCTTTTCATTTAGTAATCTTTCAATAGCCTCTACGAAAACAGAATCATCAATTTCAGGATTATTCCCAAGTAAATTTTTAGATGAATTAACTAGCTGCTCATGGCTTAAAAATGTAAAGCCCTGTTGATAGCATACATAATTCAATGTATAAATTATAGCAGCCTTTATTCTTCTCATATCTGATATGCTAAAGCCTAAATTCAAAGCTAAATTATCACTCTTTTTAAAGCCAAATCCCTCAACATCGGTAATTAAGCAGTAAGGATTTTCCTCAATTCTATTAGCGGCACCAACACCATAGGCATCATATAATCTTTTGATCATTTTATTAGTTAATCCAAAATCATATAATCTTATAAACACCTGCTCAGATGCGTAGCTATCCTTTAATATATTATAAATCATACCAGCCTTTAGCTTACTAATTCCCTTAATATTATCAAGCTTCGAGCGATCAGAAAGTATAACCTCTATACAGTTAACACCTAGGGCATCAACTATAAGCGTAGCCATTTTCTCGCCTACACCATAGAATTTATCACTTGATAAATAGCTAATAATACCAACTCTAGAAAATGATTTACTTTTAGCATACGACTCAACAAAAAATTGCTTACCATATTTTGGATGAGTTTTATAGGTTCCAATAAATTCGTAATTAAGACCCTCATCTAATGTAGGAAAATTACCCACAATAATGATTTCCTCATCATCCTGTGTAACTAATACACAAACCTTATACATAGATTCTGTAGTAGTATATATGTAGTTTTTAATGTATCCAGTTACACTTAATTTTTCCATTAATACTTTCTTCTTTCCTCATTAAAATATACTTCATCTATAATTGCTCCACCAAGACAAACCTCACCATCATAGATTACAGCTGCTTGTCCAGGAGTAACAGCTCTTACACCGCTTGGATATAAAATTTGAATTTTATCATCTCCAAGGAATTTAATAGTTACATCAATATCAGCTTGTCTATATCTAAATTTAGCTGTATATGGATGCCCCTCAATTGGAGCGTCTGTTATCCAGTTAATGCTTGAGCATATACAATTATTACTAATTAAATATTGACTATCATGTCCTTGCCCAACGATAAGCTCATTACGCTCTAAATCCTTACCACATACAAACCATGCAGCATTTTCATATTCATTTGACCCACCAATACCTAGGCCCTTTCTTTGACCTATAGTATAGTACATCAATCCATCATGCTCACCTATTACCTTACCATCCATAGTTACCATTTTGCCTGGCTGGCTTGGCAAATAGTTTTGTAAAAACTTCTTAAAATTTCTTTCACCGATAAAGCAAATACCAGTAGAATCCTTTTTATTTGCAGTATATAAATTAGCTTCCTTAGCTATTTGTCTTACCTCTGGCTTTGTTAAATGCCCAATAGGGAATAAAGCCTTACGTAATTGTGCTTGAGAAATTTGACATAAGAAATATGTTTGATCCTTATTAGAATCAACACCTCTTAATAAATAGCTTTTTTCCTCATCATGTCTTACTCTTGCATAATGACCCATAGCTATATAATCAGCACCCATAGTTGAAGCATGCTTTAAAAATGCATTAAATTTTATATATTTATTACACATAATATCTGGGTTAGGTGTTCTACCGCTTTTATATTCATTTAAGAAATAGCTAAACACTGTATCCCAATATTCACCTATAAAATCAACTCTATTCAATTTAATTCCAAGCTCATTAGCTACATGAACTGCATCCTGATAATCCTTTTCCTGCGGACAAACATCCTCCTCAAGATCGGGGTTACCTAAAATATCATTATTTGTAGCTGAGTCCCAGTTACGCATAAACATAGCCTCTACATCATAGCCTTGATCCTTTAAAACCTTTAAGGCAACGCTACTGTCTACACCACCAGATAAACCTAAAATTACCTTCATAATATCACCGCCATCTTTGGTATTATATCATAAAATGTGTCAATAATCTATTGAATTAAGTGTTAATTGTAGTATAATTTCACTAGGTGATAAATTTATGGAAGAAAATAACATTAAAAATGAAAATGAGCATACTTATGATAATGGCCTACGTCCTAAGGAGGTAATACTTCCTGATGATTATCCGCTTTATCAAAAGGGCTTTAGATACAAATTAATAAACAGACTAATTATAGGATTATTCATAGCTATATTATTTTTTCCAAAGGCTTTTGTTTGGGGTTATAAGGTTAATGGAAGAAAAAATAAAAAGCACCTAAAGGGTGCAGTTGTAGTTTGTAACCACATTCATCCATTAGATGCCTTTATGATTTGTACATCAAATTACAGTAAGATGTTCTATGTAACTATGCTTCAAAGCAATTTGGGCTTTGGCTTTATCTCTTCTGTCTTTAGAGCTGGTGGTGCTGTACCTATTCCAACAGAAAGAAAGCTTTTAAAAAGATTTAATAAGGAAACTCCTGAAATTTTAAAAAATGGTAGTCCTCTACTTATATATCCTGAGGCAGCATTAATACCATACTGTGATCATATAAGAAACTTCCTACCAGGTGCATTCCATTTCGCGGTAATGGGCAATGGCAAAATCGTTCCAACAGTTATGACATTCCATAAGCCTAAAGGATTATATAAGCTTACTAGAAGAAATAAGCCTTGTATTCAATATAATATTTTGGAGCCATATTACGTAAAGGATATGGGAAATAAGAGATTAACCATTGATACTGCCACTGCTGAGGTTAATAGGATTATGACTGATTATTTCAATGAGCATAGTGATTACTACAAATAAGCCAAATTGGCTTATTTTTTCTTTTTTATAAGCTCTTCAAACTCTTCTCCTCTTTTTATATAGCTCTCATATTGATCAAATGATGGACACATCGGAGAATATAATACTACATCTCTTTTTTCTTTAAATTTCATTACACTATTTAAGGCCTCAGCTAAGGTATTATATGTATCACAAAATATACCATGATGCTCAAAATAATCCATAATTCTATCCTTCGCTTCGCCATAGGCATAAGCATATTTAATGTTATTTAAAGCCATTTCTGATAACGATATTAACGCATCATTTTCAAAGCCACCACAAATTAAATGAACATTCTTTAAATTTAATAATGCTGAATTAGTTGCATTAGAATTAGTACTTTTAGCATCATTATAAATTCTTTTACCTATTCTTTCTAATCTATATTTAACACCTTTAAAACTATTAATTCTTTTTATAAGCCTCATCATATCTAATTCATTTAATACTGCAGCTACTGCCATAATATTTTCAATTGTATGATTACACCTAAGCCTCTTTTTTAAGTGAAATATTTTCCTTCCACCATACATGATATTATTTTTTATCAAGTAAACTTCACCAGCTGTAGATTTAGTAGAAAATCTAATACAGCTACATTCATAATGCCTTTTATCTATATATGATATATCCAAATTATAAATAAAAGCTTTACTAGCTGATAATTCCTTTGCAATATTTAGCTTTGATTCAACATAATCTCTAAAGGTTAAATGATGCTTTAAATGATGAGGAACTATATTACTTATAACAGCAATATTAGGACTAAAAAGCCTTACCCCCTCAAGCTGATAGCTTGAGCATTCAACTATAAACATACCACAATCAGGATTATCTAATACCGCATCAGCAAAGCTATAGCCAATATTACCACATACTACTACATTATTCTCCTTCTTTAATACATGGTAAAGCATCGAGCAAATCGTTGTCTTGCCATTAGACCCCGTAACAGCTATAATAAATGGCTTTTTTAATCTATAAACCATTTCTATATCCGATATTACCTCTCCCTTTAAATCATTAAATACCTCATCATTAAATGAAATGCCTGGTGATTTAACAATAATATCATACTCATATTCCTTTAAATCCTTTATTTCACATATAGTATGATTAATTCCTAAATCTGTTAAAAGCCTACTACAGCCTCTTGTTGCAACTCCGATTCCTAATAATAATATTTTCAAAGTATCACCATATAAAGTATATGAAATCAAACAAAAATAATAACTATTTATTAATATATTTTAAAATATAATACTATAAATATTAATATTATTTGAATTACATAAAATATAAGGTTTATCATCCATTCCTTAAGCCCTAACAGCTCTAAATGATGATGAAATGGTGCCATTTTAAATATTCTTTTACCATTAGTAGTTTTAAAATAGGAAACCTGAATTATTACTGATAATGTTTCAAAAATAAAGATCAATGATAATATTAAATATCCTAATAGGCAATTTAAATAAATTGAGATTATTGCATATATGCTTCCTAAATATAAGGAGCCAGTATCTCCCATAAACAAAAAGGCCTTAGGATAATTAAAGCACCAAAATACATATAATGGTATTAATGTTATTATTAAAAATAATGTAATATTTAGCTCTAATTTATATACAGAAATAATTATGAATGCTATATGAATTAATATGCTTAATCCAGCACAAAGCCCATCTATTCCATCTGTAATATTAAAGGCGTTAGTGCTTGATGTTAATAATCCTAATATAAGCATACCAAAGATCCATTTAATATCTATTTGAATAAGCTTTAAATCAAGCACTGTAGGCATATCAAGTGATAGATACATCCAAAATGATATTCCAGCAATGATTATTTGAATAATTAATTTAATTAAGGCAGGAATGCCTCTATTATTTTTCCTTATAACTATTAATAAATCATCTATAAACCCTAAAATCGCATATGATATCGTAGTAAATATTATAGGCATAATACCTTCGTCATAGCATATAAATAAAAGTGGTATACCAGCAAATAATATACCACCCATTGTTATTGTTCCATTTTTATTTTTATGACTAGAGGGACCTAATTCCCTTTCATACTGACCTATAAATTTAAATATCCTTATATAAAGGGTATATAAAAATATCGATGCGATAAATAATAATATTATTTTTATATACATGCTATCACCCTTAAAATTTATGCATGCATATAATAAAATATTCTATAGCTTAGCTCCTACATTTAAGCCTTCTGTAATTTCTAGGAAGCCTTGTAAATTAACACTTCCATCAACATTTCTATATAAATAATGAATATTAGCTAAATCTAAATCAATTTCTGTAGATTTGAAAGGATTAAATCCTGCACCCTCATATCCTTTATAGTATTTGGAATTACATACACTATATTCTACGAATTTATAATATCCATTTAAATTATCAAAGTAGCAATTAGTAGCATAACCACTAAAGGAATCTGTGATTCCAGACTTATATGAAATACAATTTTCAAATATATTATGAGAGCGAGGAACACCCTCAATTGGACCAAATATTTCTCCATCCTCAGTCCATGTAGATGTATAGGTATTAGTTTCCTCTAAAAATCTTCCCATAGCGAAGTTTCTAGCTCCGTTATTATACCCTGTACAATCAGTTAATGTTATTGTACCAGGATTAGAATTGTCATCAAAGCCATTTGACTTATTATTAAATGCAACACAGTTATTCATAGTATGCGCTACCTCAAGTGCTCGACCACCTAGTTTGAAACCATTACCATTTTTAAGCTCAGTTCCATCTATTGCATAGCCATTACTAAAGGCAACACAATTTTTGAAAGTAACCTCACCAATTACTCCAGTTTTATGCTTAGTAAATAAATCCCAGCCATCATCTGAATTATTATACGCGATACATCCATCAAAAACATTATCTCTTCCTGATGTAAGCTTACAGCCAAAGCCGTCAGCATCCTCACCCTCATTTCCATCTAATCTATCCCAATCATAATTACCATATGATGTACAATTTTTAATTAAATTATCATGAGGCCAATCATTTATAGTCAATGAAGATGAGTTTGAGATATTACATCCTGTATTACCATTAAATGAAAATATACAGTTTTCAACTATATTATAATGCCCTGCAATTTGCATACCTGATGATCTACAATTAGTAATCTCTATACCCTTAATATGGTAATATGAACCTAATATAACGATTCCTTTATAAGCATATTTATTATAATATCCTAATTTATCAAGATTATTATCATAATTATAGCCATAATCAAGCACTACGCGCTCATCATTATATGCGAAAATTTTAAAATATTTTTTTTCATCTCCATTTTTTTCTAAGCTAATAGATTCTTTAACATTATATGTACCACCAAATAAATATAATGTTTTTTCCTTTGTCATATTCAAAAGGGCAGTCTTAAGTGAATAAGGATTATTAAAGCTACCATTCCCACTGCCATTAGCTGATGCATAAATACCGTTTTTATCATATACATGCTCGGTAGTTGTTGCCACTATTGTTGTTGAAGGAGATGTTGTCGGACTATTTGTTGTTGGTACTATCGTTGGAACTTCTGTAGCTATTGTTGTCGGATTAGAACTATTACATCCTACTAGAAATATTAATATTAAAAATAAGCTTATTAATTTTTTCATAATATACCTCCAACATTAAATCTTATATATAATATTACCATATTTAAAGAGGAATATAAATCTTAATTTTCACTCCTATATTCCTCTATTACATCATAATCGCTATATTTAACTCTTTGGCCTTTTATTTCCATATAATCCTCATATCCTTTACCTAATATTAATAAATAATCATTATCCTTCATTAAATCTAATGCTAAATATATTGCTGATTTTCTATCAATTAAATTTATCATTTCATGATGATCTAATATATCATTAATAATATCCTTAGGATTTTCAAATCTAGGATTATCGGATGTTATTATTGGAATACATTTATTTTCTCTTAATATTCTGCCAATTTGGGCTCTTTTAGCCTTATCTCTATTACCACCACATCCAATTACCACATAGATATCGTTGTTAGTTATCTTGTTAATTTCGGTAATAACCTCTGCTACTGCCTGAGGTGTATGAGCGTAATCAATAATTATTCTTTTATTCCCTATACAAAGCTTATTCATTCTCCCATTTACAGGTTTGAGCTGAATCAAAAACTCCTTTATTTTCTTTAAATTATATATTTCACTAATGGCGAATACAGGTAATATATTATAAACATTAAATGAGCCAATTAATCCTACCTCATAAATGTTATTATTAACCTTAAAGCTAATTCCATTAATGCTTGATGAAATAATTTCTGCCCTTATATTAGATTCATTGTTAATAGAATATGATATTATATTTGCATAGCTATGCTTAGTAACATCAAAATATTTTAAGTCATCCTTATTAGCTATAATATATGAATCCTTTTTTAATTTATAAAAAGGAATACATTTGTTAAATAAATAATTTTCCATATTCTTATGATAATCTAAATGATCCTGACTAAAATTAGTATAAACTAAAATATCAAATGGTAATCCATAAACCCTAAGCTGATCAATAGCTATACTAGATACCTCCATGATTATGTTATTAATATCATTATAGCTAGCATATTTAAAATATTCATATAATAGCTCTATTCCTGGTGTTGTGTTTATATGCCTCTGAGCTACATCCTTATAGATACAGCCATTGCTTCCAATAAGCATTGAATTAATATTATTATATTTTAAATATTCATAAATTATGGTTGAGGTTGTAGTCTTACC
>JAZQVB010000173.1:0-5245 GCA_045631605.1 Anaeroplasma sp. | reverse complement strand
AAGTAAAGTTAAGAAAAAAATTAGGGCTAAAAAGCCCTAATAATTTTATATATTATATGATGTTTTCTTTGAATATGTAGTATGTAATAAATGATGTGCTTTATGTGAATTAGGAGCTTCTAGGAATTCGGCATATAGCTTTTGAACTCTTAGATTTTCATGTGATTGACGAAGTTCCTTTGAATCATCAATTTCATATAAAGCCTTAGCGCGAAGTGCTCTTACATCAATCTTATCTTGAAGTGAGGATGGAATAATCGGTTGTCCACCACCATTTACACATCCGCCCGTACAGCCCATAAATTCAATGAAGTGATAATTTTTACCTGAATTTTTAATTAAATCCATCATTACAGGCACATTTACACCACCATGAACTACAGCTACATTAATATCCATACCATTAATATTTACTGTAGCCTCCTTAATAGCCTCTACACCACGAACTGCTTGAATTTCAAGATTTTCTAAATCCTTACCTTCAAGTTCATAGTATACTGTTCTTAAGGCAGCCTCCATAACACCACCAGTAGCACCGAATATTACACCGGCACCAGTATATGAAGCGATTGGAGTTTTAGGCTTGTAGTCCTTTAAATTTACAAAGTCAATTTCTCTATTCTTAATCCATCTAGCAAATTCTCTTGTTGTAAGAACTAAATCTACATCCTTAAAACCATCTGTAACCATTTCAGGACGATTAGCTTCATTCTTCTTAGCGATACATGGCATAATAGAAATAACTCTAATCTTTTCCTTATCTACACCAATCTTATTAGCCCAATAATGCTTAATTAATGCACCTTGCATTTGTTGAGGTGATTTACAACTTGATAGGTTTTCTAAATATTCAGGATAGTTACGTTCAATATAACGTATCCAACCTGGCGAGCATGATGTAAACATAGGAAGTGGTCCATTATTCTTAATTCTGTTAATTAATTCTGTACCTTCCTCTAAAATTGTAACATCTGCCGCAAAGTTAACATCTGAAATATCATCAAAGCCTAAATCCTTTAATGCTCTATAGATTTTACCTTCCACATTAGTTCCAATTGGCAAACCAAATTCTTCACCTAATGCTGCACGTACTGCAGGGGCAACACACGCAACTGTGTAGTATTCTGGATTATCAATGAAATCCTGTGCGTGATCAGTATCATCATGTTCACGAAGTGCACCTGTAGGACATGCTTGAATACACTTACCACAAAGGATACATCCTGAATCCTCAATTGGATGATTTAAAGCTGGACCAACATATGTTTTACTACCACGGTAGTTAAAATCTAATACGTTAGCACCTGCAAGCTTACTGCAGGCAGAAACACATCTGCCACATAATACGCACTTAGATGAGTCAATAATTAATGAGTCAGAAATATTAATTATTGGTTTTCTTCTTTCATGATGTGGATCCTCTGCAATTCTATTATTAATTTTGAATTTTCTTAATAACGATAAGAATTCACAGTTTCTTTCTCTAGGACAGTTCCAACATTCAAAGTTATGATTTGAAGCTAAAAGTTTTAGGTTGTTAACTACAGAATTTTTAACACGTTCAGTATTAGTTTTAATAACCATACCATCCGTAGCCTCTACCTTACATGAATTCTTTAATGTCTTTATTCCTTCAATTTCAACAACGCATAAACGGCATGCTGAAGTTTCATTTATTTCCTTTAAGAAGCATAGACGAGGAATATCAACTCCTGCCTTTGAGGCAGCTTCTAAAACAGTTGAGCCTTTTTCAACTTCAACTGTTTTACCATTAATAGTAACCTTTATTAAATTGCTCATATTCATACCTCCTACTTCTTAATAATACATTGAACTGGACATGATGTGAAGCATACGCCACACTTAATACACTTGTCAGTCTTAACATGATGTTGATATAGCTTATTACCATTAGGTAATGTCTTAACAACAACATCAGATACATTAATAGCGTCTGCTGGACAGTTTCTCTTACACTTACCACAACCAATACAATCATCAGTAATATGGTAATTAATTAAGTTCTTACATACACCAGCTGGACATGACTTATCAACAACGTGTGCAATATATTCATCACGGAAATTATGTAATGTTGATAACACTGGGTTAGGTGCTGTTTGACCTAAACCGCATAATGCTGAGTCCTTAATTGTATTAGCTAGGCTTTCTAGTTCCTCTAAATCGTTCATAGAGCCATTACCATCACAAATCTTATTTAAAATTTCAAGCATACGCTTAGTACCCTCACGACAAGGTACACACTTACCACATGATTCATCAACTGTAAAGTCTAAATAGAATCTAGCAACGTCAACCATACAGTTATCCTCATCCATAACAATCATACCACCAGATCCCATCATTGAGCCTGCGTTTACTAGATTGTCATAATCAATTGGTGTATCCAAATGCTCAACAGTTAAGCATCCACCAGACGGACCACCAGTTTGAACAGCTTTAAATTTCTTATTATTCTTACATCCGCCACCGATATCATAAATAACCTCGCGCAATGTAGTACCCATTGGTACCTCAATTAAACCAGTATTATTAATCTTTCCACCTAATGCGAATACCTTAGTACCCTTAGACTTTTCAGTACCAAAGCCCTTAAACCATTCAGCACCGTTTAAGATAATTTGTGCAACATTAGCTAATGTTTCAACGTTATTAATACAAGATGGTTTCTTCCATAGACCCTCTACTGCAGGGAATGGTGGTTTATTTCTAGGCATACCACGTTCACCTTCAATAGATGCCATTAATGCAGTTTCCTCACCACATACGAACGCACCTGCACCTAAACGAACCTCTAGGTCAAATGAGAAATCAGTATCAAAAATATTCTTACCAAGTAAGCCTTGCTTATATGCTTCATCAATTGCAGCTTGTAATCTTGATACTGCAAGTGGATATTCAGCACGCACATATACATAGCCTTGGCTTGCTGAAATAGCATAACCAGCAATAGCCATAGCTTCAATAATTGAATGTGGGTCACCTTCTAAAATAGAACGGTCCATGAATGCACCTGGATCTCCCTCATCCGCATTACAAATTACATATTTTTGCTTACCTTCATTTTGAGGTGCATTAGTAAACTTCCACTTTAATCCTGTAGGGAAGCCGGCACCACCTCTACCACGAAGACCTGAATCTAAAATAGTTTGAATAACATCATCCTTAGTCATTGATGTTAAAACTTTATGAAGGGCAAAATAACCATCAGATGCAATATATTCATCAATATCGTTAGGGTTGATAAAGCCACAGTTCTTTAAAGCCATTCTATGTTGTTTAGCATAGAAATTCATTTCTCTAAATGATTTAACCTTACCTCCCTCAGCATATGCCTTCTTTAAATAAATTTCATTATTAATTAAATGAGATTCAACTAAAGGCTTAACATCCTTAACCTGAACATGTGCATAGAATGTAGCCTCAGGGAATACTACAACTACAGGACCCTTTTCACATAATCCGAAGCATCCTGATTGATATACTAAAATATCCTTATCTAACCCATTTGCAGCAATTTGTGTTTTGAATTCATCAAAAATATCCTTTGAATCACTAGACATACATCCAGTACCACCACAAACTACTATTTCACGTTTATATGGACATTTCTTAGCCTTCTCATCGTGTCTTAACGCAAGAACAGGAGCAATTTTCTTCTTAATTTCATTTAGCTTTTCGATATTCATAAAGACCCTCCTACTCTACTTCCTCTTGTAAATTTTTTAATACCTCTCTAGCCATAGCTGGTGTAGCACCACCGTACACCTTACCATCAACAGAGAATACAGGTGCTAAGCCACAAGCACCGATACAGCGTGTTGCCTCTAATGTATACAATCCATCCTTTGTAGTTTCGCCAGCCTTAATACCTAGCTCAGCCTCAAAAGTGTCAAGTACATTTTGAGCTCCACGAACATAGCATGCAGTACCCATACATACTGCAATAATATGCTTACCCTTAGGCTCAATAGAAAAATGTGAATAGAATGTAACAACACCATTAATCTTTGATACAGCTATACCTGTTTTTTCAGATATAATCTTTTGAATTTCAAGTGGTACACATCCAAATATTTCTTGAGCATCATGTAAAATAGGCATTAAAGCGCCTGGTTTTTCTAAATGCTTAGAAATTGATTCTGAAAGCTTTAATAGCTTTTCTTCAGTAATAGATACCTTAACAGACATAAAATTAACCTCTCTTTTTTTCCTAACTGTATTAATATTTTCATATCAAATAGTCGTTTTAAATCAAATTGTATTTTACCATATTTTAAAATTTTTAACAAGTTTTTAAATACATTTTTATATATTATTTTCATTTTTATACAAATTTATATATTTTTATGCATAAAAATTTAAAAAAGCTCTTCATACGAAGAGCCTAATCAAATATTATTTAAAATTATGACCTAAAGGTAAGAAAACAAATTTAGCTAACTTAAAATATTGCTTACCAAATGGAATACCTATAATTGTTATACAGCAAATACAGCCCTCAATTAAAAAGCATAATGCATATTCCCAACCACAAACAATTGCCCAAATAACATTTAAAAATTTCTTAAATCCGGTAGGGTGATCATCTACTACTTCTTTACCAAATGGTAAAAATACGAATTTACCCATCTTAAATAACTGCATACCAATAGGTATACCTATAATTGTAATACAACAAAATACACCCGCAATAAATAAGCATAACGCCCATTCAAGACCACCAAAAATCAACCATAAAATATTACCTAATACCTTCATTCTCTTCTCCTCCTATAAAAATTTATATTTAAAATTTGTTAATAAGAATGAACCACTCCATAATCCTTCAAACGCGAAGATTATCCATATTAATGTATTATTACCATATGTATACACTAATGCCGCTATAATAGAAAATATTAATTGCGCAATAAATTTCTGCCACCATCCAGGTGTATATTCATCTGACACCCATTCTCTATACGAAACTACTTTATCCCCTAAATATTTTGTTTCTTTATTTAAATATGAATCCCATCTTCCATTTAACTCAGGTATTAAAAAGAAAGTAATACTCATGTGATAAGTCAATGAACCTAAAAATGGATGACCATCTATATTTAAATGATGATTTAATGACATTATTAATATTATTATTGAATATATAAACGCAAATAACCAATAAATAAATCCATTTCTATATGAAATAAAATTTAATATTTTACTTACTATAAATGTTAAT
>JAZQVB010000172.1:0-2681 GCA_045631605.1 Anaeroplasma sp. | reverse complement strand
TCCTCTGGTATATGAACCAAAAAGATTAATATCAGTTATACAAAATTTATATAAAATAGCTTTTATAATTTTTAATAATATTTTTAGTAGTATGTATTTCATTTTGATCAAATGACATATGAATCACCTCATATACATATGATATCATATGTTATTGCGTGCAAATTAAATTTGAAATTATAATATTTAATAAAAGAAAAAAATCTCAACTTTGAAAGTGTCATATCACTTTGTAAGTTGAGTTTTTTTATTTCTTAGAAGAATACTTTTCTAGCTTCTGCCTTAGTTTCTTTAGATGCTGCAAAAGGAATACGAGTTGTATATCCAGCCTTAGCTGCAACAATCATATTAGTAGGCCAAATTTGAATTTGTGTGTTCCAAGTTTTAACTGTATCGTTATAAACCTCACGTGCTGCAGTAATTTCCTTTTGTAGATATGCATTTTGTTGGATTGCATCTGCGATTTCCTTGTGAGATTTTAAATCCGGATAGTTTTCAATTGCAATATTAATCTTTGTATTCATAGTATCAGCTTCACTACCTAAAGATACTCTTTCTGAATCTGATAATCTTACACTACCTGATCTAGCTTCAGCAATTGACACGAATGTTTCCTTATCAAGAGTAACAGCCTTATCAACTAGCTTTGCAAGATTCGATAGAATTTGAACTCTTTGTTCTAGATAGTTATCAACTTGAGATGCATCATGTTGTAGTTTTTGTTCTAATTGTCTTAAATATGTACCAGCTTTAATTTTCTTAAATAAGAATACTACACCTGGAATAATTAAGCATACCCATAATAGTACCTCAAAAATCTTTGATCCTACACCAACTGTTACTGGTAATTGCTTTGCAATAACGTTAATGTCGCGTCCTTCTTCTTTGAATGGACCAGTTTCTTCATCTAATAAATTTGCCATTTTTTTGTCTCCTTTTTCTTTATATTATCAATACCTTAAGTATTTGATACCTGATTTGATGTTACTGTATCTGCGTTTGACACATTCATATCAACACTTTCTTCTAAATCTTCAATTTTATCATTAATATTTTCGATAGCCTTTCTTAGCTTATCAGCTAAGTTTTCCTCTTTTTCTTCTTCCTTAGATTTAAATATATCATTAATTGAATCTAATTGTGAATTTCCAACTGAAGATTTTAAAATAAGTGAGAATAATCCTCTTTCATACCTATGATTAGTAATTCCTAGACTATTAATTAAATTTCTAAAGCTTACGTTACTATTTAAATTTATATAGTCTAAATTAGAGGAGTTTTTAATTTGAATAAGCATTTTTGTTTCTTGTATTAATGGTAAATATTCATACCATTTAACTGGTACACCATGTAACCTACCATCACCACCCATAACCATTATTATATCAACATGCTCAATAGCCTCAAAACTATGTGCTGTAATAGTAATTTCATCAGCTCCTGATAGTTTTCTATCAATTTTAGATTTTAAAATTGCAGATGTTGCTGATTTTGGATGCTTAAATAATCCAGGGTTATATGAATTTGCAAGTGTTTCATGCTCATATGTAGGAACATTTGCCTCATATACCTCATCATAGATGTATTCCTTAGTTTTAGTTTGTTGATATAAAGGAATAGAAATTAGTGGTGCTAAATCAAAATAAAATGCTTCAAAATATTTATCATTATAATCAACAAATTTCTTTTTCACTTCCTCATAATCAAAGCCTCTAAACCAGCTTGGACTCTTTTTATAATCAAATGATTGAGAATGCCTAGATTGGATAAAATTAAGCTTCTTATCCTTGTTGAAATAAAAGTCGTCTCCAAATGGTTTAGAATTATTAAGAATATCTAATATATTCTTTTGAGCTAATGGTGTAAATAACAATCTATATTCTAGTTCATTATTTCTATCAGTACCACCGAATATTACCTCAAATTCATCGTTTGAAAATCTACTATAATTAGTGGCATCATCATTATCCATTAACGCTTTTTTAGCTCTATTATCAAGCTTTTTAGCTTCTTTAGCAACCTTTTTATCTTGTTTTTTTTCTTCTAGGCCTGATAAATTTGAAGGTTGTCTAGAAAAAACTAAATTAGATGCTGCATCATTACCATAAACTAAATATGTACAATCTGTATATTGAGGACAAGGCTTAGTAACTGATGCAGTTAAAACCTGTGAACGGTGAACAGTTTTCCAACCATCCTTAGTTTTTACTCTTTCAGTCCAATGAATTGTAATAGAGCCTGTATATCTTTTATTAAACCATGTTTGTCTTAAGTCCTTACATATTAGAAATGGATTACCTAATATTTCTCCTGATTGAACATGTAAAGTTGATATTGTAGGATCCGAATTATCATCAAGTCCAAATTTATCCTTCAAATAAATGTATTTATTAATATCAAAGAATTTATCCATTTTAATTATGGTATTAGACATATTAATAATATCATTAGGCATATTCCAATCAAATAATATATTTAATGGTTTCATTTGCTCTTCAGCTAAAGACTTTAATTCATTTGATTTAGAAACTAATTCATCCTTTTGAGTAAGTAATGATTTAATTTCTTTATTAAGCTTTTTAATTAGAATTATAAATAATACATCTAACCCAGCTACTGTTACTACTGATAATATTGGTATATATAATTCTATTCCAGCAAAGAATAAACCAAATGCTATA
>JAZQVB010000171.1:0-1482 GCA_045631605.1 Anaeroplasma sp. | reverse complement strand
TTATGATTATTTAATGTATAAATTAGATGGTGATGGTAAATATAGATATGCTTTTATTAAAGAAGTTAAATATATCAATGAAGGTACTACTGAAATTGATTATGAACCTGATTATATTCAAACTTATCTATTTGATTATGGTATAGGATCTTGTTTTGTTGAAAGAGAACATGTGAAAGATGACACAATCGGACTACATACCATTCCTGAAAATTTACAATTAGGTGAATATGTATGTAATGGATATGAAAAGGATGAAAATTTAATCATAGATTCTAATATAATTATTATGGGTAGTAATGCTTTAGCTTACACAGAAGCTGATAGTGGAAATGTAAAAATTAGTGAAGAAATAGGTGGTATTTATGGTGGTATTTATTCAGGTGTTAAATATTATAAATTGAGTACTAATTCTAATATATCTACTTTAAACAATGTAAATAAACAACTACAAAAATTAACAGATGAAGGAAAAATTGAATCTGTATCATCATTATTTTTAGCTCCTGAATTTTTAACAGGATCAGATGAAAATATCTATAGTGTTATTAAATCTACAACTCCTAGAACATATAATAAATTAGTTGCTAAACAATCTACATTGAATGGGTATACTCCTAAAAATAAGAAACTATTAACATTTCCTTATAACTATTTATATGTATCTAATGGTAATGGTGGTAATGCTGAATATCACTATGAATTATTTAGTAATACTACATCATGTGAATTTATTGTTAATGGTGCTTTAACACCTGGATGTTCAATAAGAATGAATCCTGAAAATTATAAAGGTATTGCTTACAATGAATCAGAAGGATTAAATTTAGGTAAATATCCACAATGCAACTGGGCTACTGATCAATTTACAAACTGGTTAACTCAAAATGGTGTTAACATAGCTACAGGTTTAATAGGTGGTGCTGTTTCAACTATAGGAGGTATAGCTACAGGTAATGTTTTAGCTGCTGGTGGTGGTATAGCTGCTATTAGTTCTTCAGTAAGTGAAATTTATAAAGCTAATAGAATTCCACCACAAACTTCAGGTAATATAAATTGTGGTGATATTGTTTATTCAAGTGGAGATAATACATTTCATTTCTATAAAATGAGTATTAGAAAAGAATATGCTCAAATTATTGATGAGTACTTTAATAAATATGGCTATAAGGTTAATAGAGTAAAAACACCTAATAAAAATCATAGATCATGTTGGTGGTACACAAAAACAATGGATACTAGAGTATATGGTGATATACCTACTGAAGCAAGTGAAAAAATTAAAGAGTTATATGAAAAAGGTATAACCTTTTGGAGTAATCCAGCAACATTTATGAATTATGCTATGGATAATGGAATTTTAAATAATTAGAAAGGAGTAAATTATGATAGATAAATTAAATATGGAATCATTCTCTGATCAATTAAATGATCTAACTTTTACAGATTATTATAATAGATTATCTTTAATTGCTTTATCAG
>JAZQVB010000170.1:0-2572 GCA_045631605.1 Anaeroplasma sp. | reverse complement strand
CCTTAGATTTAGGTATGACTGAATTTAAGAAGTTCTGGTATGTTATTGTTCCGTTATCATTTAAAGGAATTGTATCAGGATCAATAATGGTATTATTACCATGCTTATCGGGATTTGCAATTCCTAATATTTTAGGAGATAGAAAAATTACTATGATTGGTAATATAATTGAACAAAAATTTATATACATGAATTATAATTCAGGCTCAATTTTAGCTATTTTAATATTAATTATAATATTGGGCTCAATTTTTATAATAAATAAGGTTGATAAGGAAGGAGAAACATTACTATGATGAATGAATATAATCCTTCTAATTATGAGGTAGCAACAATAGAGGAATACGGATTTAAGGACTATACTATTTTCAAAAAGATTTGGAATGTAGCTAGTAAAATATTATTTGTATTCACTATATTTATGCTATATTTTGCAGTAATCGTTATTGCAATTCAATCATTTAATGCTGGTGAATCAACTACTGAATTTGTTGGATTCTCATTTGATAACTATAAATATATGTTTTCGAAGCCTTTATTAAATGATTCAATTTTAAATACATTTAAAACAAGTATATGCGCTACTTTAATCGCGACTGTAATTGGTACATTAGTTGCGATAGGTACATTTTATTTGCCACCTAATGTAAAGGCTCGTTTGACCCTTTTAAATAATATTCCACTATTAAATGCGGATATTGTTACAGGTGTATCATTAATGCTTATATTTTCATTATTTTTACCATTATATAAACAATTATTTGGTTTCTGGACAATCTTAATAGCTCATGTGTATTTCATTTTGCCTTATATTGTTTTATCAGTATTACCAAAAATGAAGGAAATAGATCCAAATATGTTAGAAGCATCATTAGATTTAGGTGTTAAGCCATTTAAGTCAATTGTTAAGGTTATTATTCCAGCTATTAAGGGTGGTATATTTAGTGGTATGATTTTAGCATTTACAATCAGCTTCGAGGATTTCGTTGTTGGTTATTTTACAACTGGAAATGGCTATAATACATTATCAATATGGATATATTCATCAATTGGTAAAAAATCATTATTTGGTGGTGTATATGCATTCTCAACTGCGTTAACATTATTAATGATAATTTCTATCATTGCTTATAATTTATTGAAAGGATGCTTTAATCGTGAAAAGAATAATTAGTCCTTTAATATTTATATTAATGCTATTTGCATTAACAAGCTGTGGTGGTAAAGAGAAGCTATTATTCCTTAATTGGGGTGAATATATTGATGATACAATGATTTCAGCCTTTGAGGATAAATATAATTGTATAGTTTTAATGGATTTATCTGAAAGTAATGAGAATTTTTACTCAAAGGTAAGAACTGGCACTACAGTATATGATGTAGTTTGTCCAAGTGATTATATGGTTGAGAAAATGTATCGTAATGATATGCTAGCTGAAATAGATTTTAGTAAAATAAAATCATATTCAAAAAATGAAGGCCTTAAAAAGGGTGTTCAAAAGATAATGACTCAGATGCAAGAGGATTGCGATGAGGATATTACAAATTACTTTGTTCCTTATTTATGGGGAACATGGGGAATTATGTATAGCACTGAAAAAGAAGGCCTAGAAGAGGTTGTTACTAATTCTAGTAATGAATGGGAATGCTTATTTAATAGAGAAGCATTGCCTGATGGTACTAGAATTGCGATGTATGACTCTCATCAGCATGCATACTATGCTGCATGTCAATATTTAGGAGATGCATTCCCATATAACGAGGAATTACCTCAAAGTAAGCTAAATAAGATTAAAGCATTAATTAAGAATGTTAGCTATGATGCTTGGGGAGCTGACAATATCAAAAAGGATATTGTGGCAGGTAATTTAGATCTAGGATTTATGTGGACTGGTGATTTCCTTTACTATTATTGTGAGGAAGCTGCAAGCACAGTAATGGAGGCATATTTAAATAAGGATATTGATTATACTGAATTTAAAGCTATGCTAGATACTATATTATCTGATGAAAGAATTTATAGGACTAATAATAAGCAATATTCTATCGGATTTGATTTATATATTCCTGAATCAACAATCGCCTTCTGTGATAATTTAGTTATTACTAAGGATGCTAGTAATAAGGATTTAGCTCATAAATTCATTGATTTTATGTCTTCATATAATGAAGCATATATTAAAAATGAAGTAGAAGTAAATGTTAGTCCGTCATATTCAAATGCATATTATGTATGCTATGACACTCCATTTATTTCTGTATATAATGATATAGTAAGCTTATCTAATACGGATTTTAATTCCGATTCTATAGAAGGCTTTGATAATTCGTCAAACCCATATGATAGTGATTTATATTGGTCATTTTATGATTATGCAATTGGAATTGCATTTACAAAATATTACTCACTTGATTTAGCTAAGGGCTCTATTTTACCTTCATTTGATAGAAGCTACATTGATATTATTAATACTACATTAAATAATGCTAGAGTATAATTTAAATGCTTATAGGTATGTTATATTACCTATAGGCATTTTTTCTTTAATTTAAAGATAATTTTTAAATATAT
>JAZQVB010000169.1:0-1084 GCA_045631605.1 Anaeroplasma sp. | reverse complement strand
GCAATTTCTAATCCAGCTTTTAAGGATATGATTCCTATTTATTCACAAGAAGCAGCGATTCGAATTAGTTATGCACAAATATTAAATCCTGTTTTTTATAATTCGCTTTTATCAAATTTATCTGAAGCTGCTAAAAAGCATGGTGCTAATGTTTACGAACAAACTAAATCACCAATGTACAATATGGTATTTACATTTGGTGGTGCTGGAGTAGGTAAAACAAAGGGTGTTGCTACAGTATTGAAAACAATATTTACAGATCTAAAGTATAAAGCTACTATTAAATTGGCAGCTCCTACTAAAGAGCAATCATCCAATTTAGCAACCACATTAGGCGAAACATCTTCATGAACTAAGGATCAATTAATGCAGCAAGTTACAGCGGAAACCGTTGAATATGAAGCAATTGAATCGGATGGAAATATTGATTCTATAAAATCTAAAAGTATTAAAGTTAATACTGTTAATTATGGTGATGCTAATTATAAATTGTTATTTATTGATGAGATTGGTTTATTCACACGTCCAGAATTAGAATTGCTTTCTAGATGAGCAACGCATAATAATATTAATATTGTTGCATTAGGTGATTATATGCAGAATGCTACTCCATTAACATATAATGGAGTTTCATATGAAACAGGATTAACTGATACATTGATGATTAAATCTCCTGATTTAGTTGCTCCTATGCGTCCTGCTAATATTGCTAAATATGACAATTATATTCAATTACGTTCGGCATTAGAAACGATTTGAAGTAAATGGTATGATAATCCATCTATGACATTAGATGATTTAAACACAGAGGCGAATAAATATTTAACAAATACACCTATTACTTTTAAATATTTTGAAAGTAATAATGTTTTTGGTGGAGAAAAATATATTCCTAGAGAAGTAGTTAATCAATATATTGATAAATTAAAGCAATTAGGTTCAATATGCATTATTACTGATAAAAATATTTATAATGCATCTGGGATTGATGTTAAACGTCCACATGAGGTTCAAGGTCGTGAATATGATTATGTAATTATTGATTTGCCTTCTGATAATGCGTTTAAAACATTACGTAATTTAT
>JAZQVB010000168.1:0-4219 GCA_045631605.1 Anaeroplasma sp. | reverse complement strand
TATCTATGTTTACTAATAGTGGATTTACTACTAATGAAAGTGAAGCAATTGTTAATAATAAAATAAGAAGAAAAATTGCTACTTGGTGTATGATAACTGGTACAATATTTAATGTTATTATAGTTTCGTTAATTATTAATTTACTATTTAATATTAATCCAACTGAAGCAAAAGAAAGCTATATATATATATTAGCTGTTTTTTCTATATTTGTTTTATTATTACTAATTATAGAAATTCCATTTGTAAAAAGATTTATTGAAAAAAGCATTCAAGTTATCGCAGAAAGATTTATTAGTTCTAAAAAATTAGAAAATGTTATTACAGTTCTAGATGTGTATGGGAAAAATGCAATTGTTGAGGTTCGTCTTAATATTTTACCAGAATTTATAAAGGACAAAAGCTTAATCGAATGTAATCTTAAGGCAAGTTATGGATTAAATGTTTTACTTGTAAAGCGTAAAGATAGAGTTCTAGATGTTACTAAGGATACTATTATCCAAGTTAATGATAACGTTGTTTTCTTTGGTGAATTACAAAATATAAAGGATTTATTTACTGTAAATGAAGTAAAGGTAGCTGAGATTATTGAGATTCATGATAATACAATTAGTATCATAGAAAATTTTGAAAAAGAAGCCATGGTGGAGATAGTAATAAATTTTGTTCCTAGTTTCATGGAAAATAAATCTATTATCGAAGCTAAAATAAGAGAATTATATGGCATAAATATTTTAATTATTAAAAGAGATAATCAACGAGTTCCTATTACAAAAGATACTGTAATTTTAAAAAATGATGAAATAATTGTATTAGGTTCATATTCAAACATTAAAAAAGTATTTTTATATAATGAAAGTGATGATTCACAATGAAATATAAATAAATTATAATAAGCATATACTTAATAGGTGATTTTTTGCAGAAATTAAATCTATTCTGTATATGTTTATTTTTATTTATAGCTATTGGTGCATTAGTGATATATTCAGCATTAAGTATTTTGTATTAGTTCATAATTAATATAATAATTTCTCATATTGACATTGAATTCATAAGTGATATAATTTAAGTAACAAAGGGAGTAGTCGACGATTTTTTCGTGGTTAAGTCAACAACACTGGAGAAATATCCTGGTTTAACTTTAAACGACAAGACTTGTTTCATGCTAGAAACAGGTCTTTTTTTTCTTTGTTAGACACACAAAATTTAATAATCGAATAATTTTTAAATGGTGGAGTCTGTCAAATAATGCGGGAGGAGTCTATCTTTCCGCTTTTATTTTTAGAAATTAGGAGGAAAAGAATTTTATGAGTGTAGAAAACATTCTACAGCTAGTAGGAGGTTTAGCCTTATTCCTATTAGGTATGGATTCAATGGGCGATGGACTAGAAAAAGCCTGTGGAAACAAAATGAAAGGCATCTTAGAAAAATTAACATCAAATCGATTCGTTGGTGTTATAGTTGGTATGGTTATCACTATGATTATTCAATCATCGTCGGCAACAACGGTAATGGTTGTTGGTTTCGTTAATGCTGGTATGATGAGTCTAACTCAAGCTGTTTGGGTTATAATGGGTGCTAACATTGGTACGACTATTACTGGGCAATTAGTTGCATTAGATGTAGGATTTATTGCACCTGTATTTGCAATTATTGGTATTGTAATGATGTTATTTATTAAAAAGCCAAAATTTATTGAGTTAGGTAAAATACTATGTGGCTTTGGTGTTTTATTTATAGGAATGGATATGATGTCAGCTTCTATGGTGCCATTACGAGAGTCGGAAGTTTTTATAGAACTTATGACTAAATTTTCAAATCCATTACTAGGTATTTTAGTTGGTGCGATATTTACTGCAGTTATTCAGTCATCGTCTGCATCTGTTGGTATTTTGCAGGCGTTAGCTATTAGTGGTGTAGTTTCATTGGATAATGCGGTATATGTATTATTTGGCCAAAATATTGGTACATGTATAACAGCTGCATTGGCATCTATAGGAACAACAAGAGGTGCTAAACGAACGACATTAATACATTTAATGTTTAACATTATAGGAACAATTATATTTACGGTGATATGTTATTTTACACCGATGGTATCTTTTGTAGAAGGATTAACTCCTAATACACCAGCTGCCCAAATTGCTAATATGCATACAATATTTAATGTAACAACTACATTATTGTTGTTGCCGTTTGGAGTATATTTGGTTAAATTGACTGAAAAAATATTGCCGGACAAACCAGTATATAATGAAACAATATTTATGTATTTAAATAATGATATTAATGCATCATTAGGAAATACCGCAATCCATCTAGAAAATACTAGATTAGAATTAGAAAGAATGTATGGCTTGGCGGTAGAAAATATTAATAATGCGTTTGATTATTTGATGGGTAAAATAAGTGACAATCAAAAAATAGAAGAAATTGAAGATTTGATAGATAAGCTTCATGAGGGTATTACAAAACAAATTACTTATTGTTTATCGCTAGGAAATAATACAGGTAGTAATGCTTATTCATCATACTTAAATATCTCTACTAATATCGAAAGATTAGGAGATCATGCTATCAACTTATATGAGGCTTCTGATGAATTTAAAAAGAAGAATGTGGTATTAAATGATAATGTTATTGATGAAATTAATCAAATGAAAGAATTATGTAATAAGATGTTGAATGTTTCGTTAGAAAATGATTATCAATTAGTTTATCAGTTAGAAGAAGATATAGATAATATTACAGAAAAATTCAGATCGAATATGTATGAACGATTAAAGGATTCTGTATGTACTGCTGAAGGGTCTGTTATATATTCATCTATATTAATAGATTTTGAAAGAATAGGAGATCATTTATTAAATATCTCTGAATCATATTTGAAAGTTATTTAAAAAGGAGTAGAATTTTTATGTGGGAATATATTTATAGTATATTATTATTAATATTAGGAATGGTTTTTCTAATTAAAGGAGCTGATTTGTTTGTTGATGGTGCAGCTTCTATAGCAAAGGCTTTGAAAATACCATCGTTGGTTATTGGATTAACATTAGTTAGTGTAGGAACAAGTATGCCAGAATTCAGTGTAAGCTTGCAATCTTCAATTGCTGGACTTAATGATATGAGCTTTGGGAATGTTATAGGTTCAAATATTTTTAATACATTTGTTGTAATAGGTATTAGTGCTATGCTGACACCATTAGTTGTTTCAAAGCAAATGAAAAGATATGATTTGCCTATTTTAATAGGGATATATCTTTTATTAATTATATTTGCATTTGTAATTTCGGTTGGAAAAATTGTGCTATGGGAATCAATTATATTATTTTCTATAACTATTGCTTATACTGTGTTTTTAATTCTAAGAAGTAGACAAGAAATAAAAATTAGTAATACATCAGAAGAAATAGAGAAAAAAAGAAAATGGTGGATTAATCTAATATTTGTTGTTTTAGGATTAGCTGGAATTATTTTTGGTGGAGATTTTGTAGTTGATGGTGCTTCATTTTTAGCGAAAAAATTAGGTATGAGTGAGCTTTTAGTAGGTTTAACAATAGTGGCAGTTGGAACATCATTGCCAGAGCTAGTTACATCTGTTGTTGCTGCAAGAAAAGGTGAAAATGATATTGCAATAGGTAATGCTATAGGATCATGTTTGTTTAATATTGTTCTAATATTAGGATTCTGTTCTATTTTATCTCCAGCAACTGTTGAAATGTCATCCCTTGTTGATTGTTTAGTGATGCTTGCTAGTGCAATATTCATTTTAATTTTCTCTTTTAAAGGAATGAAGGTTACTAAATGGCAAGGGCTATTCATGGTAATAATATATGTAAGCTATTTAACATATATTATTTTAAGAAATATATATGGTTTTTAATTAAATAGAAAGTTAATAAATTATTAAGCATATACTTAATAGGTGATTTTTTTGAAGAAATTAAATCTATTTTGTATATGCTTATTTTTACTTATAGGCATAGGCTTATTAATGATATATTCTGCATCAAGCATTTGGGCCTTATATAAAACCGGAAATGAATATTATTATTTAATCAGACAATCAATATTTTTTATTATAGGATTAATTATTTTTGTAATAGCATCAAAAATTAATTATAGGATATATATTAAATATGCTAATCACCTCTTTATATGCGGTATAGTGCTTCTAATTTTAGTTTTAATACCAGGAATAGGTATTGTTAGG